>CAYICV010000001.1:0-9541 GCA_964362035.1 Candidatus Woesearchaeota archaeon
AAGTTGTAAATCTAATTCTAAGAATTGATGATGTTGTTGCCGCTGGCAAGAGTGAAGGTGCAGGCATGCCAAGAATGCCGCAAGGGATGGAAGAATAAAAAAGTATTTTTCATAATTCCCACATTTTAGATATTTTAATTATTTTTAGCTGTTGGATCGGCCACCGCAGCCAAAGCCCAAGCCGCGCGGCGCCCCAAATCTGTCACTACCGAAACATTTAAATACCTTGATAAAACTATACAATAACAACAGATAACAGATAGTAAAATTAGGCTAAGGGAAAATGCAAATAAAGCAAACTATGAAAACAAGGCAAAAAATAAAATTGCCATTATTCCTTCTTTTGGCAGTACTAGCAGCAATTACTGTACTAACTTCAATAAGTGCAAGCCACAATTTCATAACAGAAGTTATCATTAATGAGATAACTGTTTTTGATGGCAGCACAATTGAACCATTAGCAATTGAGACAGGAGAAACACTTTTCGTAACAGTTAAACTGAAGTCAGTAAACATAAGCATAAATGATGTTTCAGTTGAGGCAGTGATAAGGGGAGTTGAGGCAGGAACAATAAGAACAGAAACAAGCCTCTTTGACATGAAAGCAGGCAAAACTTATGCAAAGTTCTTAACATTGAGAATTCCAGAGAACATAAAGCTTGTTGACACATCAGATGACTTTGTTCTTAGAATTATAGCCTCTAACGACCATGAAGACAGAATAGATATTCCATTAACAGTTGACAGAATAAGGCACAATCTAGTTGTTTTGGATGTGCAAGCTCCTTCTGAAGTCAGATCTGGAGAAACTGCATTAGTAGAAGTTGCAGCAAGAAACAGAGGAATTAAAACAGAAGAAGATGTCTTCATCAAAGCAAGCATTCCAGAACTTGGAGTAAGCAGACAGAAATTCATTGGAGATTTAACTCCAACAGAAAAAAAGGATGATGACTTGTCTGATAAGGCAGTAGCATTGCTCAGACTTGAAATCCCAGCAGATGCAAAGAGTGGAGAATATGCATTACGCGTAGTGGCTTACACATTAGATGGAGTTGCTAAAGGTGAAGAGACTACAACAATAGTGGTTGTTGGTAAAGCAGCTGTAGTTGAAAAAGCATCAGCTATCGCAGTTGATGAAACAAGCAAGACAGCACAGAGAGGACAAGGCATAGTATACAAAGTAACAATAACAAACCTTGCAGATGCTGCACAAACATACTCTGCAGTAATCTCAGGAGTTGATTTCGGAGTTGCAAGAGTTGATCCAGCAGTATTAACATTAGCTGCTAAGGAGACTGGAACTCTGAATGTGTTTGTTGCGCCAACAGAAACAGCTTCACTCGGTGAGCATGCATTTACAGTTGTTGTCAGCGCAGATGGCGAGGCAGTAAAAAGCCTTTCATTGAGGACTAATGTAGGCACAGTAGCTCCAACAGCAGACAGACTAAGACAGAACTTGATTATAATTGCAGTAATCCTTGTGATAGTGCTTATTGTACTTGCAATAATCATTGCAGTAACAACTGGCAGACGCACAGAAGAAGGAGAAGAGAAATACTACTAAGCAGATTTTACTTTTTCTTTTTATTTTTTATTTTAAAGCTATAGTCATTTTAGTTCCTCAAAGGCAGTAGCGATTGAGATAACTGTCATAACTGTCACAGCAAACTAAGCAAAGTATATTCTCTAACAATTATTTTTTATCACAATAAAGTTTATATAAACTTGTATTCTTTAGAGAATGGCAACTTTAAGTCACATTGCGTCACAGCGTTGACTTACTATGAATTGCTCAAGATTATACTTAAAATGAAAAAAAGAGTGTTTGCATTTTTAATAACAGCGTTCATCCTAGCAAGCTTAGGCTTAGCTATTGCTTTGGCTGCAGAAGATTTTATTCTTACAAAGGAAGCTGATTCTCTCAGTACTTGTCCTGGCGCAACAATTTTGCTTAAGACTGTTGTTGAGAATAGCGGAGACGCAACAGATTTTACGATTCAGCAAGATGGAACTGCTGCCAAGTTTACAATAACTGTGCCAACTGGCTTTTCTCTTGCAAGCGGACAGAAAAAAGAAATTTTCTCTTATGTTACCCCATCATCAACAACACAGCCAGGAAGCTATAGCTTGAGGGTAATTGCAACCTCAAGAGCCATCAGCAAGTCTGTAAGCTTTGATATAGCTGTTGAAAATTGCAGGGCAGCTGAATTGAGCATTGAGCAAATAAAAGAAGTATGTCCTGCAGATGTTGCAGCTTACAAAGCAACTCTCAATAATGCAGGAAAGTTCACAGAAGATTATACTTTAGCAGTAGTAGGAACTACAAAAAGTTTTGCAACCCTTAGCGATAATCAGCTAAGATTAAATCCTGGCGAGCAGAAAGATTTCTTTATTTACGTAACTCCCCCAGCAGATAAATCCGGAGATTTTGAACTCACAGTTACTGCAAGCAGCGCAGATGGCAAGGCTTTTGCAAGCGCGAGAGCCTCGCTGCGGGTATTGCCGTGCTACAATTTCGATTTAATTGCTGAAAAAAATTTCTTTGCCTTGTGCGAAGCATCGCAGCTGATAGTACCTCTTACTCTAGAAAATAAAGGAACAGTTTTGAATAGCTATTCACTTAGCTTACAAGCTCCAAGATGGACAGCTCTTGATTCAACATTAAAGCAACTCTCTCAGGGACAGAAGACTAATGTAAATCTAATTTTTGCTCCTCCTTTTTCAACTGAAGGAAACTTCACAGTCCTTGTTAATGTTGAAAGTGAAAGAGGCAAAGTAAAGAAAATTTTGCCATTGAATATTAGAGTTGATAAGTGCTATAACTTATTTGTAGATGCTGCAAAAGAAGAAACTACATTATGTAATCTTCAGAGTGAGCAAGTTCCAGTCAGCGTAAGAAACACTGGAAGATTTTCAGCTAATTATGTAGCAGCAGTCTCAGGCGCAACCTTTGCTTCATTAGATAAGCAAACATTCCAATTGCAGCCTGGAGAAGACACTTCTCTGATTTTACAGTTAACTCCACCAGAAGGAAATCGCGCAGGAGTGTACAATGTGAAAGTTTCAGTAACAGATCCTGTAAGCAAACTTTCTGTTTCAGATGCAGTAAAAGTAACAACTGTTACAAGAGAGGAATGCTTTAAGCCTTCACTTACAACTTCGCAAAGCAGTGTTGAAGTAGCAAAAGATTCCGCAGCTGCAGTAACCTTGAATGTTGAGAATATCGGAAAACAAGAGGCATCTTACATTATTGAACTTAGTGGAAATGCTATTGCCTTCACACAGGTTAATCCTTCTGTCTTAAACTTAGCAGCAGGCCAGACAGATTCTGTATTCTTACACATCGCGCCGCCTTTAAACATAGAAGAAGGAAATTACAATGTTGAGGCTATTGCAAGAGTTAAAGACACTGGCATAAAATCTTCAGTAATTGTAAACATTAAAGTTCTTCCAAAATTGAAAGAAGTTCAACCAACTTTGCCCGAAGTTACTCCTGTATCAGGAGAAGTTATAGGAGGAGTTGAAGAAGTAGAAGAAGTCGAGGGAGTAGAAGAGGCTAAGGGGACAAGCAAGAGCCTCTTCGAATCCTTAAGACAATTTTTACAAAGAATTTTTAGAATTGGAAATGTGACAAACCTTACAGAGCAGCCAACAGGAGAAGTTATTGAAATTACAGAAGAGCTGCCAGAAGAAGTTATTGAAGAAACTGAAGTTAATGTAACAAAGAGAAGTTTTCTTGATATTATAAGAGCATGGTTTAAGAGGCCTGCTGAGAATGTGACAACAGCAGAGGAGATTGAAGAAATTGAGGAGCAAATTCCAACTACTCCTCCAATAGTGCCAACAGTGCCGCAGCAACCGCAGCAGCCAGGAACTCCGACAACTCCAATAACGCCAATAACACCAACAGAGCAGCCAACAGGAGAAGAAGTAATTGAAGAAGTTGAAGTGCTTCCAACAGAAGCAAAGCCTCTGAGTGCGCTGCTAACAGGCGCATCAATTAAGCAATTCTTTTCAACTTACAGATATCACATTATCTCAGCAGTTATCCTTGTTATAATTCTCATTATTATATTCACTGGTTACTGGAAGAAGATTGTTGACTTTTTCGTTGAAGAAGAAACTGAAAAGGCTGAGAGGAAAAGGAAAAGCTAGCTAGGCTGAGGGGAGATGGCATTCAAGAGAGAAGATGGTATTTGATAGAGACGCTTTTGATAAATTCACTATAAGAAATAAATGTGTAAGATTCGCAAAAACAGAAGAAGATTATTTTTTAGTTGACCCCAGGCGGTCAAGTCAGAGGTCACCATATTATATAGATTATCGCAAACTTACGACTATTAAGAAGCTTGAAGAATGTAGCAATTACGAAGCAGAATTTATTGAAACTAATGGTATTAATGTTAGGGGGCTTGTTCCTTTAGGTATTCCAGATAATGGGGTAAGGCTCGCCAATTTCTTAACCACTACACTTTCGGATAGACTCAAGTTAAAACCAAAAATCGTTCAACCAAGAAAAAAGCCAGAAAAAGAAGCCTCCACTTATATTGGAAAAAATTTTATTGGAGAAATTGAATCTGGAGATGAATTCTTTATAATTGAAGATGTACCAACAACAGCAGCTAGCATTCATTATATTATTAGACTTATTAATGATTGCGCGCGCTTTGAACATATCCACCTTAGATATGGTAAGGTATTAATTCTATGCGATAGAAGGGAAATGAGGGCAAACGAGCAACTTTCTGGATTAGAGGTCCATGCACTAACTCATATCCACTCTCTACTACCAAAAGCTGCTCAGATGTTAGATATAGATCCAAAAATCGTTAAAGCTTGCCAAGAATATTATAATGAAGTTGGTTCTGAGTGGGATAAGAAAAGAGATGAAAATATTGGAAATCCAGATTATTGGTCAAGCTTTGGTTTTAAGTTGGGGAAACAATCAAGCAAACAAGGGAGAGAAAAGAGCAGGGTCTAAAATTTTAGCTTCACAACTCTAGAAGATAACGAAATATTTATAAATATCTTTACATAAGATGTCTTGTGAAGGGTGCCATGCCGATTGTGGACCATACATATTAGTCAAATAAAATAATAGTCTAATATGGGTACTGGTCCTTGAGATCGCTTCGAAAGAGGAAGGCTCGCTGTAAGTGTGGATTGTGTTCTAAGAACACCCCCTGATCACTTTAGATTAATAACATTATTTCTTTTTCGCTTAGCTCCTTATCCGCTTCTTTTAATCCTTTCAATACAGAGTAAGCTAAGATGTGCGCTCTTGAATTTTTACTTATTCTTGAAAATCTTATTAATTTCTTATCAAAAGAAGGATGATTTTTCCTTATTAGATTAACCAATTCTGATTGGATATCTTTTTCGTGTCCTTCATATTCCTCATCTATACTAATTAATTCCAAATCTATATCCAAGAAATCCTTTAGAGTTAAATAAACACAAATAGCAAACAATTTAAATTTTAGTGCTTTTGCAGATTTTAATTTCCTAAATAATAGTCTTTTAGTTCCTCTTTTTATAACGATTGAATAACTATGCTCATTAGAGATAGCTATAACGGTGTGTTTCTTTGTATCTTCGATTTTTCCGCTTTGATCGATTTCAATCTTCATCTATCAACTCATGCCAACAAAGTTAAAAATCTTCTTAGAAATGGTTTTTAATGAAACCTTAGCTCAAAGCCGCAAGCTCACAATCTTACTAGAACTGTTCTGATCGAAAATTATTTAAATTATCAAAGCCTCAAATTTAAGGGAATTCAATGAAATTAGAAGAGATAATTCAAAGGGGGAAACGTTTTGTATCTACATCCTATAGAGGCTTAGTTCTTGGTTTGGGGCTTTTCTCTCTGGCAGCTGTGGGTTACTACAACAATCAAAAAGAAGTTCCCAAGGCAGATTATAGCGAGAAAATAGTATATGCCTCAAAAGAAGATGGAGATTGGGATATCTACATGATTAATCCAGATGGTAGCAATAAGGTGAATTTAACGAATAATGATGCTGATGATTGGTTTCCTATTTGGAGTCCTAATGGGGAATATATAGCGTTTTTTTCAACTAGGGATATTACAGCGGAAAGCCAAGATGGTGTGGATGAATATTTAATGAAACCTAACGGAAGCGGGATTAAGAAGTTAAAGGAAATTACCGCGAATGAATTTTGGAGTGAATGGCTGTCTTTACCAGAAGAGAAAATTAACCCTGATAGACTTGATAAACTGGATCTTCGTCAGAGACTGAGATACGGTTCTGCAAGCCTTTCATCTGACGAACGTAAAATTGTATTTCTTGATGGGAGTATTGACAAAGCCGACATCAACGTAATTAATGTTGATGGAACTGGCGAAGAAAAGGTTACAAAAGAGGTATGGTTCCATCTAAGTTTATCTTCAGACGGGAAGAAAGTCTTCTTTCCACGTCTTTTGAGCACTATTCCAAGAACAGAAATAGGTATATACGCCATAAACATTGACGGGACGGGAGAGAGAAAGTTGGTAGATCTGGAAATAACTCAAAGCAGAAATTTTACAGTTTCTCCAAACGGCAACAAGCTCACAGTTTATAGTTTCCTTGAATCTCATAAGGGTCTTTCCATTTTAGATGTTGATAATAGTCAATTAGTCCCTATAGATAAGAAAGCTGAGATAAATCATCAGCTACTGCAACCATGGAGCCTAGATGGCAGAAACTTGTTATATATGAAAGGAGACGGAGGATTTTACAAGGTAAATATAGAAACAGGAGAAAGAAGGAGATTATTGAAAGGTCAACACGTAGATGACCCAGCGTGGTCACCCGGGAAGATACGGTTCGTGCCGCTCCTAAGAGTAAAGCAAGAAACGGGTATAACACTGGATAACATTATTGTGTCTAAAGATGTTGGAACGTTTCCGTCGGTGCTACCACCTGAACTGGCAATTCCAGATGGAACTATGGCAATTTACCGTGGTGAAAATGGAGCTATCGCAAAAGTTGATATATCTATTGAACGTGTCGAGCATAGACGATTTGGGGAAGTTACGGAAAGATATCAGGATTGGGATTATGAGGTTGAGCCTGCTAACCTATTAACTGTACTTCATACAGGAGAATTTGTGGAATTCGAGAAAGGGAAAATAAAGAAGATAGATACAGACTACAATGAAGCAAAGATGAAAGCACTAGTGGGCAACAATATGAATCTCCTTTACAAGGCTTCTAGGAAGGTTGTGGGCTATGACGTGCTGAGATATAGGTATGATTCCACATTTATAGATTCAGCTCGTAAGAACGCCGTGTTAGTTTATGCAGGAGAATTCCCCAAAAATATCGAAGCTCGCCTTAAAAGAAGATACGGTGGGAATTTCGTTGTGGCTCAAGCAGAGGTCCATATAGATATTTTCACCAGAAAAATTAAGAAAATAGGTGTTGCTATAGCTCCTATGCATCTCGAATAATGGATCAAAATGTTAAATAAAAATACTTGGAGATTTGCATCGTTGTTTTTGTTATTAACTTTGTTCTATCTCACAATTGCTTTAGCAATCGACTCAGACGGAGATGGCATAGATGATAGCGTAGATAATTGCCCCTCCAACTACAATCCAAGTCAAGCAGACAGAGAACTGCCTACTCCATACGAGCCGGATAACTTTACTCTTGGCTTATACCACTTTGATGATGGGCTAGGAGACATTGTAACGGATAGCAGTAGTTTCAATAGAAGTAGTTTGCGCAACGGAACCGCTTACTATACAACTAAAAGTGTATTTGGCAGCTACGCTTTACATTTTAGTGGCATAAGAAACGGAATAAAAGATTATGTAAAAATTCCAAATCATAATTTCACTTATAATCAGCTAACAATAGAAGCTTTTGTAAATCCAGAATTTATCGTTAATGCCTCTCATAATAAATCAATAATTATTATCGGTAAAAATGGTTCTTACTTTTTAGGCTTCGAAGCTAATAGCGGAAAGATTACAGGCTCGATATTCAACAATTCGGGCTGGCAAAATATAACCGGCATAACTACAAGTTTCAAAAACGATACATGGTATCATACTGCTCTAACCTTTAACGGAAGTGTAATGAAGCTATATCTGAATGGAACAGAAGAGGCTTCTAAACAACTTTCTGGAAACGTAGGGAATGGCTCTGGCGACGTTTATATAGGAATTTGGTTTGATGGCATTAACTTTTCTTCTGGTTTTAATGGCACCATCGATGAAGTGAGAATAAGTAACATCTCAAGAACGCAAAAGGATATCTCTTTCAATAATAGCGATGGTATAGGAGATGTATGTGACAATTGTGTAAATGTCTATAATTCAAATCAAACAGACACCGATAGCGATAATATTGGAGATGCCTGTGAAGCAGATTATGTAGAAGTTAACACGACTTCTTGCGCGTGTGCCCAAGGAAACTTTAATTTCACAATATATCAAACAAATTCTTCTCTGTTCAGGAATTCGGGTATCGGAATGCCAACATATAAATGGAACAAATACAACCTGACGAATTGCACCTGCACCGTTTGCGGAGTCGATGTTCCTAATTATGCAAACGAAAGTATGAACACAAGTGTTAAATGGTACGGCGATAGTGGGAATTATTTGTATTCTACTATCCTAAATTTTTCTGGGTGCACCGTTACTAGCAATTTTAGTATTCTTGAGAATGATGACTCGTGCACTGAAAAATATACTGATCTGTATTATTCTTACGACAGAATGGTTACAATACTAACACAGCAATGGATTCCTTTTTTCGGACCCAATGACCCAAATATAAGACAAAGTGGTTTTGAGGACTTGCCGGTTCTCCTGAAGATGGAAGATATTGGAGATGGCTGGTTGAAGACTTTGCCAGAAGGGAATGCGTTGCGAAAGAAGTATGGAGCTCGCGATATGTGGGCAATAAAAGTCTCGGATAACGCAGACCAGGACGAACCCGGGGAAAAGCAAATATTAATAATGGCCGGAATTCATGCTCAAGAACTCGTGACGGTAGATATTGCTCTGGAATTCCTTATGCGTGGACTCGTGGATGAATATTACTTCAAAGATAACAAAGATGTTAAGACTTTGGTCGACAATAACGAGATATGGATCATCCCAATGGCTAATCCGGACGGGCATGCTATGTGTGAAAGGGGAGCCGAAGGTTTCCTTGGGGTCATGGTATATCCGCCCTGGAGGAAAAATGCAGAAAATAACAATGGAGACGATAAAATCCTTTACGATGACGATGGAGTAGATATCAATCGGAATTTTGGTTATAGGTGGTGTGGTGAGGATGGGAGTGGTAATTGTGAAGATAATACAAGGAGATATGATGATAAAGGCTCTAGCGACGATCAAGGAACCCAATATTATCGGGGAACAGTTAAATTTTCAGAGCCAGAGACTCAAGCAATAAGAGACTTTGTTAACAAGCATAAATTTGCATGTGCCATATCCTTTCATTCGTTTGGCGGAGACATATTGTGGCCGTGGTTGTTTGCGTGGAAGGACTCTGGCCACAAAACGTCTAACCAC
>CAYICV010000001.1:9551-18566 GCA_964362035.1 Candidatus Woesearchaeota archaeon
CAAACATCAAAGGAAAAAAATGAGCGAAAGCATGAACACTGACCCAACGAAGCAGTATAGCCTTGAACATCCATACATATACCGTGTGAGCGGAGGTGAGGACGACTGGCTGTACGCAGACAAGTATTATTATCTCACAGGCACGCCATCAACAGGGCACAATAAAGTGTTGGCGTATACAATAGAAGCGTTTGGCGGCGAGGATGGTAATTACGAAGTTCGCGACCTTAGCCTAACTGCTACGTTTAAAAAAGCATTCAATCCCACAGACGAATGGAAACTTGTGGTCATAGAAAATAATAAAGATGCGGCAATAACATTGATAAAAAACTGCAAACAGCTAGCAACAAAAGACCCCATTGACAAGACAGTTGTCGAACTACCAGATATTAAAAAAGGAGCCAAACTCTTTGTTGACCTATCAGATTCTGGCGAATCCTTAGGGGTCCTTAGTTTTGCTACTTCATCTAACACAGACTATAACCTCACGAGGTTTTCTAACGGTTCTGAAAAAACTGAAGCAAAAACGAAGATTGATGGCCTCACAAATTCACCAGGATCAGCAAATATCTCGGGGGGTTTAAGGCAAAGTTTGAACAACATAATTAATTTTTGTGGTCTTCAAGTTGTAAACGAGACTAGCTGGTGCGATAAAAATATTATTCTTATCTCTGACGGCTTTAATGAAGTTGCAGAACAGCCCCAAGCAGTAATCCCTGAACTTGTTGGAAACAAGACAGCCGTTTACGCAATTGGTGTCAGCTCGCCGGTGAATGGAAGTTTAATGCAATACCTAGCGAAGCAGACAGGAGGTTTCTATAGGTATGCATATTCTTCGCAAAACATAATGCCAATATACAATGAGTTGAGTGCAAGACTTCAAGATCAAGAAATAATTGCATCAATTACCGGTAACGTCACATCCTCAAGAATAGAAACAGCTTATATTGATCCAAGTATTTCAAGAGCAACTTTTTCGCTAATTGCGAATATTACCGGAATTAATTTAACTCTTATTTCCCCTTCTGGAAGAAATGTTAACGCATCGTCAACAGATTACTATGAAGAATATGTGTATGATAATTCGTCTTATCAATTTTATATAATTCAAAGGCCAGAAGTTGGAGAGTGGAAACTCAACATAAGTAGCATTGCTTCTGCCTTTTATGCAACAGTTGTAACTGGCTTCTCTTTCTTGAGGCTTAATACAAGCGTTGAGAACTCAACTAACTTCAACTCAATTTTGACAGAAGCTAGGATTTACAATGAAACTGCTCTTAACTTTGCTGTAAATAGTGTCATTATCGAAGTAACTTTACCAAATCAAAATGTAGTTAGAGGCAAGATGTATGACAATGGAGTAGCTCCTGACAGACAAGCTAATGATAAAATTTTCACAAACGCCACTGAGACATCTATTAATGGAAGTTATACCTTTAGGGTGCATGTCAATGGAACTGTTAATAATGGAAGTGACAACTATGAATTTAGAAGACAACTAGCCAAGTCCATCTTCGGCACAGTTAATTCAGAAATAACAAACCTCACGATCCAACTGGAAACAATCAAATGGGAGAACTACTCTCTAAGTCCAGCAGAATGGGTTAACTTAACTGATCCGCCAAGAGTGTATAGCAGCAATGAAAATGCTGTAGCTAAAGGCATTCTGCCATGGCTATCAATTATTCCCAGACTTGTGAATCCTACTCTTACTAAAGCATCAGCTATGGCAGATCATGTAATTGGAATAAAAAAGATGGACTTTAGTATGCTCTCAGCTTTTCTATCGGTAAATACAGTGCAAGCAGCTCTGCTAGATAGCGGCCAGCCAACGAGAGAAATCCTTAACGAAGTAACAGTAAAAAGCTGCTCTGGCAATCAATGTAGCATAACAATTGGAGAGCATTCCTATATCAGAGATATCAATGGCAACTTCCGCAACTTCACGGATGTAGCCAATCTCAGCCTGGAAAATGACATCCTTGTCTTAAGAATTAGAGGGCAAAGTATTGCCAGCATAAAACCTATAGTGAACGATAACGGCCAGGATTACGCGTTATCTGAATTGAGTCAGCTGGGGATAGCACAAACGACAAATATCATGCCACAACAAACCCGCTTTAAATGGGGTCATAACTACTCTATCCCAGGCGTCACAGCCGCAAACGTACGCTGGATCAGCTTTGTTATAGTTAACTCCAGTGAGTCTGTTTCTGCTTACGACAATTTGAAACAGCTAAGAATAGGAGACATTGCAATAAGCTTCAGAGACATAATAGAAGCCGCACCAAACCTGTATGTAAATATCACAAACTCCAGCCACATATTGATTGGAAATGTAACCGGCAAGACATCCCTCGAACTTGATCCAATAATATCTATGAATACTCTAGAAGATGTCTTTATCGTTGTATCCTCAGCCGAAAAGAACCATATCTCAATGCTGAAATTGAATATCTCAAGCATCCCTCAAGGGGCAACCATTACACTTGCTGAACTTTTCTTACACCAGGGTGCCGTAGGTGCAGATGCTTCCACAATAAATGTCACAATATACAACAGCACAAATGGAAGCTGGCAAGAAACCGACAGTGCAAGTTATCTCTATTCAATCCCAACAACAAACGCGAAGAATTACACAACTGTCACAACAACCCTAAAATGGTGGAGCTGGAATGTAACTCAACAAGTGAGAGATGCGTTTGGACTTGGACTAAAAAATATTACCTTCAAGCTAAATTCCTCTCAAGGAAGCGGTGTATTTGTTGTCGCTAATGCACAGACTCTCGACGTGCATAAGTGGACGGTAGATGGGCCTGATGAAACTCACAAATTCAATAGCAGCGAAGCTTCCGGCGATACGCCTTATCTGAACGTAACGTACACAATAGACTCTACGCCACCCACTTACTACAACATCAACAACCCAGCAGACAACAGCCCTGGCAGATACGGAGGAGCAAAGCTCCACGAATTCAACATTACCTGGACAGATAGTGAAAGCAACATATCAGAAGTGCAAATGACATTTCTCGGCACAACTTACAGCTCAAACACCGGAGACGTTTATCAGAAAGCCGGAGTCAGCAATTCACTTTACTTCTTCAATCAAAGTGACCTTCTGCCAGAAACAAATTACACTTACACATGGTGGGCCAAGGACACGTTGAATAATGCTAACCAAACTCCTACTCAGGGCTTTTACGTAGGAAGAGCTATTAACACACGCTTAATTGTAAGGGGAAGCGAAGATATTCAGACTTATAGATCCAGCGCTCTGGCACAATATCACTATTTTGTTAAATTCAACCTTACAAGCCTTCCAAGCCTCTCCGAGGATTCAGTCATCACAGAAGCATATGTAAGGTTAAGAGCAAAGGTCGTTCAAATATTTGTCTATGACGAATTTCAACCTAGCGCAATGCGCATCCCAGCATACAACTGTACAACCGAATGGACAGAAAGCAGTCCAATCTCAGCAGTTATTAACCTCCCATGCACTGCTACAGGCAATGTAACCTATGTCAACAAATCTGAAAGAAACTATCTTTGGGATATCTTCAAAGCAGTCAATAGCAGCTACTACCTAGGCCATAAGAATATAACCTTCAGATTCAACGAATCCAATCTCAGCAATGAAGTAACGTCTCTGCTGGATAATCCAACAGCTGATATAGGGAATAGAACGCAGAGTTATCTTCAATATGCAAGGATAAATGCAAGTGAAGCTGCAACTTTCTACCCTGTGTTAATGATCAATTATTATAGAGAATCTAAAGTTGTAAATCATGGTCCTAATAATGCTTCTGTATATCTACTCATGAAAGTTCAATACTTCAATGCTACATCCTCACAATGGCAAGAAGATGATACTATTATAGATGATAATTCCACAAGAAATATAACAGCTCCGCCAGCGAATAACATCCTAAAGTTGGACCAGATATTTAATGGGAAATGGCACACTGGCATGGCATGTTGCGGAGCAGGCACCTACAGAGTTTATGGAGCTGCAACGGATGAGAACAACGCTGTGATCAGGAATTACAATGGGCAGAGGGTAGAAACGTACTATAATTTCTCTATATCATAAACCTACAGCCGCAAGCTCACAATCTTACTAGAACCATTCTGCATGCTAACTCCATAAATCTTATCTGAAGCAGAAATTGTTGCATCATTATGTGTTATGCAGATGTATTGGGCTTTCTTAACATAATCCTTAAGCAGAGCAGCTAATCTCTCAGAGTTGCGCTTATCTAAAGAGGCCTCAACCTCATCGAGCAGATAGAAATAGTGCGGCTTATACTCCTGAATGGCAAATATGAAGGAAAGAGCAGTTAGCGCTTTCTCTCCTCCGCTTAGACTTCTTGTATCTAAATACTTGCCTTTCGCGAGTTTAATTTTTATGTCAATGCCGGAATCTTCTTCAAATGGGTTTTCTGGATTTTCAAGCTCAAGAAAAGCAAAGCCTCTGACTGCAAGCTTTGAAAAAATCCTGCTGAAATTCTCATTAACTTGAGAGAAGGTCTGCATGAATGCCTTTTTCTTTCTCTTATCAATCTCTGCAATCGCTTTCATAACCTCAGACTTCTCTTCAGCAAGCTTCTGAGCTTTAGCAGAGATCTCATCAAATTCCTTCTTTGCTTCATCATAAATTTCAAGAGCGCGCATGTTAATGCTGCCTAAGGTGTCAAGCCTTTCTTGCTTTTTCCCAATCAGTTCTTGCAGCTTTGCCTCATTAGCTCTTATCTTCATCGCAGTTTCAACATTTTCTGAATAATTCTTCAACTCTTCCTTCAGAGCAGCTATCTCTGTAACAATTTTAGCATTATCTATCTCAATCTGCTTCATTTGCTGGGCAATCTGCCATTCTTCAGCTTCTTTCTGCTTAATTTCATCCTCTTTTTTCCTTCTAGCGTCTTCTAATTTGTTATACTGTTCAAATAGCGATGCAAACTTTACATCAAAACTCTTAGCAGTCAGTTCGTGCTTTTTCTCCTCTGTTCCTAACCCCTTCAGTCTTTTCTCAATGTCAACAACGCCGAGAAGCAATTTCTCCTTTTCATCATTATCTCTTTTAATATTAAGTCTTATATTAGCGATGTCATTTTCCAAAATGCTCGTTTCAGTTACAAGTTTCTGTGCAGTATCAAATTTCTGTGGAGAAGCTAGCATTTCGCGCTTTTCTTTTACTCTCTGTGAGACTTCTTTTATAATAAGGCAAACATTCTCAACACTATCTAAAAAAGTAATAAACTCCTCGCGATTAAATTTCTTCTTCTTAAAACTCCTAAGGCGCTCAATTAAATCATTAATGTTCTCAATCAGCGTCCTCTCATCAGCAACAATTTCTTTGCCAAGTTCCTTTATATCAAGTTTCTTCTGCGCAGATTCAAGTTGCAGTTTAATCTCTTTAAGCCTCTTCTCATTCTTCTCAGCCTCGTGAACTAACTTTTCCTGTTTCTCTAAAATATTCTTTATATGTTCTTGAAGGTTAATCTTTGTTGCCTCCAAGCCTGCTTTCTGAGTTTTTACAGACATCAGTCCTTCTTGCAACTCTGCCTGTTCTTTCCCTCTTGCAGCTTCGATATTCTTAGTAACAGTTCTTATCTCATTTAAGATAGCCTCAGCATCAGCACGCATCACAGATATCCCTTCCTTAATCTTCTCAATTTTCTTCCTTTCAGCAGTAATCTTCTTCTCAAATGATGAAGTATCAAGCTCTTTTTTCGCTATTCCTCTTAAAATTAAAGCAGTTTTTGCAATAGCAAGATCTTCCTTGAGTTTTTTGTACTGCAGCGCCTGCTGCCTGTCTCGCTCCATCTCTTTCAAGCGCTTTTCTCTTTCATTAAGTATTATACTAATCTCCTTCAGATTCCCTTCTGTCTTTTCTAACTCGCTTAAACTTTTTTTCTTTTTATCCTCATAAAGACTAATCTCAGCAATGTTCTCAATGAGAAATCTTCTGTCAATGTTGCGCATTTCCACGAAGCGGCTGATTGCCTCTTGCAATACAATGTTAAAACCATCAGCAGATATTCCTACCTTAGCAAGTAACTCGAGAACTTCTTGTCTTGTCTTAACTTCATCATTAATCTTGTAAATGCTTAATCCATTACGTCTTACAATTCTACTAACTCTGACTTCTTCTTCATTTGCTGAAAAAGTTTTCGCAGAATTATCAAGGCAGAGCTCAACTACTGCTTCAGCCGCTGGTTTGCCTCCCTCGCCGCCGTTATGTATCAGATGAGCAGCAGAGTCTGCTCTCATGCTCTTGCTCCCTAGCTTGCCAAGCACAAATAAAATGCCATCGCTTATGTTACTCTTGCCACTTCCATTAGGGCCTACAATACAAGAGAATCCTTTTCCGAATTCAATGGTTGTCTCTTTTGCAAAGCTTTTGAAACCTCTGAGTGTTACACTCTTTATGTAGGTCATCTTCTCTACCTCTTTTGTTTCTTTTGTTTGAAAATGGCCTATAGATATTTAAAACTTATCTTAAGAGAGCTAGAGATTTTCAGCTACAAATTCAGCTAAAAATGTTTAAAAAGTCATTTCACTGATTGTATGCATGCCAGGCACGCCAAAAGAGAGCCATCGCGAGTTAGTATCTATATTCCTACTATTATTTATATTACTACTTTCATTAGGATATTTTGAGTTCTTTGCCGAGAACAGCTTAACAGGAGCTGTTGTAGGAGTAGTAAGAAATGAAAGTTCCCTTGGATTTGTTACAGCAGCTGTTATAGTTTTAGCCTTTTTGTTAATCTACCTGTATGTTAGAAATATTAGGAGACACTAGAACTCGCTCAGCTTTTTCTGCTCCTTTCCCCTCTTCTGTCTCTGCCAAGTTTGCCATGTTTGTCTGAAAATGCTTCTATACTTTTCCCAATTATCCTCAAGGAACTTTTTTGTTATTGGATCAGCAGGATAGCCACTGCCTATTGCAAGAGGAATCTTTTGCTGAATTTTCTCAATTTCTTTATCCCTCTCAACTTTAGCTATGATTGAAGCAGCACTTACTACAGGATATTTGACATCAGCCTTGTGCTCACAACTTATTTTCGGCTTCTTCTGCAGTTGAAGCCTTTTTTCCACTTCTTGCTGCCATTTCTGTGTATTTGGAGAAGGACAATCAATAATTACAACATCTGGTTGCATGTCATTAATTATTTGCGCTGCCTTAATTGCCTCAAGCTTATTCAGATTAATACCAGCATGATTCCCAAAATCAATTTCATATGGCCAGATTTTTGTTATGCTGAACTCTGCAGTTGCTTTTATTATTGCTGCAAGTTCCTCTCTCCTTCGCGCAGAGAGCTTTTTGCTATCTTTAACTCCAATTTTTCTGAAGAATTCTTCTTTCTCAGGAGGAATCATAACCCCAGCCATGACTAAAGGGCCAATAACAGGGCCTCTTCCACTGTCTTCCACGCCGAGGATTAGCTCTTGCTTTTTCGCCCCTTGCTTTTGTTTCTTTGATTTTTGTACTTTATTCTTTTTCATTATAAAAATAGCGGGAGTTGGATTTGAACCAACGACCTCCGGGTCTCGCAGCCTTTTTGGTTGAGCTTTTTCCCAAAAAAGTCATATGGGCCCGACGAGCACTCCTGACTGCTCCATCCCGCTAATGATTCTTTGTAGAACTAACTTTTAAATTTTTACATCACAAAAATTTCTTCAAATCTCTGAGCAAGATCTTTCCATAAATTGCATGCTTCTTTCTCTTCTCAGCAGCCCACAAACGCTCGCCATAACACCAATGCCACCATTCAAGAGGGTAATTAACAAATCCTTGTTCCTCCATTGCGTTTATCAGCATTGTTCTATTCTTTTTCGCAACTTTTGAAATTCTTTTGTCAGCAATATGTTTGGATTTTCCCATATTCAGCTCTCTGCCATTCACATCAATAAGAGTTACATCTACAACTCCGCCAGTTGAATGATACGTGTAGCTATCAGGATTTGCAACATACTTCTGCACAAACTCAACAATTTTCACTTTAGAATGATATGGATATTTCTTCTCAGCCCTCTTTAATGCATTCTCAAATGCCACCCTTTGAATTTCAATAGGGCGATAACCATCAACAATTAGCAGATTAATCGCCGGAGGCAAACTCTGCGCAACCCTAGCCAACTTCCTAGCCAAACTCTCCCTCACGAGATGGCCATATTTGCTCCTACACCAATCCTTCTTAGGTCCATCAACAAAAATTTTTGGATGCATGCCGCGCAGAGAAACAAATCTTTCTCCGCACTCCCTCACAGGAACTTTCTCAAGTTCATCATCTGGAATAATCATCATTGATTTACGTTCAAGAAATTTTTAAATTTAGTTATCAAGAACTCCCATATTTAAATTTAAAAGTGCTCTGATCTGGGTCGATATATCTTTCGTCAGGCAAGTAATTTTTAATCACAGCGGATATTCGCCTAAGTATTCGTTTTAATGGGTTATAACCATTAACAGTACCATTAACAATGCCATTATCAGCGACGCTTTCAAGAGTCTCTACCAAGTGAACTATCTCCTCAAGCCCCTCTAACGTATCTGAATCTAAACCATTCACTAACACATCCGGATTTACCACTTTTACTCTTTCTTCGCCATCCCCCATTTTCCTCTTTTACTTACACAATTTACTTACACAAGAGTAGAAGGCCTTTAATATATAAACTTTTCTTTACTTTTTCGCGATGATAAAAGTTCAAGGAAAACTTTTTAATTAAACAAAGATTCAGCAACTTATGGCAAGAAGAAAAAAGAGAGAGAAAGTTGCAGCAGTAAGAGCTAAAAAGCCAGAAGATCAGACTAAGAAAATAAACCGATTTTTGATTATTCTTTTAATTGTTGCCGCAGCTATAATTTTATTCTTGTTAGCTCTCCTTATTTTCTCAAAGCCACAGTCTATAGGTATATTAGAATCATATATCCCAGAATTCAGTGGCTACGATGAAGTAAAAATCTCAACAGAAGGAACTACGATCATTCTAACTTCTGGATGCTTG
>CAYICV010000002.1:0-16408 GCA_964362035.1 Candidatus Woesearchaeota archaeon
AACGAGAAATATGAGCAAGCAGAAAACATTTTAGAAGAATCTTACAACAGACTCGGCTATTAAAATCAGATAAAATTTTAAATTACCTTCTTCTCATAATTTAATGGGTCTTCAAATTGGTGAAATAGTTCCAAAAAAGGAAATCACTCTTGATTCCTTGAAAGGAAAAGTTGTTGCAGTTGATGCTTATAACATACTTTATCAATTTCTAACAACAATAAGGCAAGTAGATGGAACTCTATTGATGGATAGCAAAGGCAGAATTACTTCTCATCTAAGCGGCTTATTTTATAGATTCACAAATTTGATGTCAAAAGGCATTAAGCCTGTTTTTGTTTTTGATGGAGAAGTTCCAAAGTTGAAGCATGCGGAGCTCGCTGAGAGGGAAAAGAGAAAGAAGGAAGCAGCGATAAAATATGAGGAAGCTAAGAAAAAGAAAGAGCTTGAAGAGATGGCAAAATTTGCAAGGCAGACAACTAAGCTGAGCGATGCAATGATTGAGGAAAGCAAAAAGCTAATTAACACAATGGGCATAAGCGCAGTTCAAGCTCCAAGCGAGGGGGAAGCTCAGGCTGCTTTTATAACAAAAAGAGGAGACGCATTTGCAACTGCATCTCAAGATTTTGACTCGCTGCTTTTTGGCTCTCTGAAGTTAGTGCAAAATCTCACACTTGCGAGAAAAAGAAAGCTGGCAAGCGGGGCATTTGCAGAAGTAAGGCCTGAATTAATTGAGCTTAAAGAAGTTCTAAGCGAGCTTAAACTTACACAAGAACAGCTCATCATTCTTGGCGTGTTAATTGGCACTGATTATAATCCTGGAGGCTATAAAGGAATAGGACCGAAAAAAGCTCTTGAGCTAATTCACAAACATAAAATTCCTAAGAATATTTTTGAAGCTGCTGCAGAAAGGGCAAAGGAAGAAATTGACTTCGACCCCACTGAGATTGTTGAAGTCTTCAAAGAAATTCCTGTGACTGAAAAGTATAAGATTAAATTTGCTGAGTTAAATGTGGATGAGATTAAAAAAATTTTATGCAAAGAACATAACTTCAGCGAAGAGCGCGTAGAAAGCGCGCTTCAAAAGTTGAAAGAGGCAAGAGAAAAAGCGAAGCAGTCTGCACTTGAGAAGTTTTTTTAAACGCTGACTTCTTTTTAAAGGAAGGGGGTTATATTTTATTATGAAACTAAATTTTATCCCGCTTGATTATGATATTGCAACATTAAGTGGCAAGAGCTATATCCGAATGTTCGGGAAAACAGAAGAGGGCAAAAGCTGCTGCATTGTGGATGAGGCAATAAATTTCTTTTATGTTTTGGCTGAAGAGACTGAAAGATTGCTTGAAAAAGTAAGGAAAATTACTGGAATAAAGGGGGTAGAGATTATTGAAAAGAAGTATCTGGAAAAACCAGTAAGAGCAATAAAAATCTATTGTGAGCACAATAGAATGCAAGACATCTCAGATGAAATTAAAACGCTTGCAGATGCAGAAACAAGAGAAAGAGATATCAATCAGATAACGCGCTACATTATTGAGAGAAAGATTAAGCCACTTACATGGTATGAAATTCAAGGAGAATTGCTTGAGAAAACCGAACTTTCTGGTTTAGCCTTTGCATTGGATGCTGACTTTACAATTAAATTAGAGAAAGCAACAGAAACAGAGAAACAGGAAGATTTTGAGCCAAGAGTTCTTGCATTTGACATTGAAGCAGAAGAGTTTGAAATCGGAAAGGGGAAAATTTTGATGATTTCTCTTGTATCAGAAAATTTCAGGAAAGTTTTAACATGGAAAAAGACAAGTGTAAAGGCCGAAAAGCAAATTGAAGTGGAATTTGTAAAAGACGAGAAAGAGCTGATTGAAAAATTTGCGGGATATATAAATAACATGAAGCCTGATATCATTACAGGTTACTTTTCAGATGGATTTGATTTACCTTATATAAGAGAAAGAGCTGAAAAAAACAGAGTTGATTTGCGTCTTGGAATTGCAAACTCAAAAATTCTTTTCTCAAAAGGAAGGCCAATAAGTGCTGCGATTAAAGGCCTTGTTCATATTGATTTACTGAAGTTCATTGAAACTGTTTACTCGCAGTATCTGCAATCAGAAACCCTTGGCTTGGATGATGTTGCAAAAGAATTACTTGGGGAAGGCAAGAAGAAGCATGAGCATAAGAAAATGCATGAAATGCTAGAAGATGATTGGCATCAATACTTCGAGTATAATTTGCATGACTCTGTACTTACTTATGGGCTATTCCAAAAATTATGGCCTGACATGGTTGAGTTTACTAAGATGGTGCGAGAGCCTCTATTTGCAGCAACAAGGCAAAGTATGAGCGGCTTAGTAGAATCTTACATTATTCATAATTTAGACAGATTCAATGAAATCGCTGAGAAGAAGCCAATAAATGAAGAAATCGCAAGAAGAAGGGAAAGAGAAAAATATGAAGGCGCTTTTGTTTTGCAACCAACAGCAGCGCTATATGAAGATCTTGCCATTTTTGACTTTACAAGCATGTATGCTTCCATAATTGTTTCGTTTAACCTTTCTCGCCCTACATTAACTGAAAAATCTCCAAACAGTTTAGAAGTTGATCTTGGAAAAGCTGGAAAAGTATATTTTTTAAAAAAGCGGGGTTTTATTGCAAGATTGCTTGAAGAAATAATAAAATTAAGAAAGAAGTATAAAGAAGAACTCAAAAAGAATCTAGACCCAATTAAAAAAGCCAGGAGTAATGCATTCAAGTTACTGGCAAACGCGTACTATGGCTATCAAGGTTTTTTCGGAGCAAGATATTATTGTCCTGAAGCAGCTGCAAGCACTGCTGCCTTGGCAAGAAAATTCATTAAAGATACAATTGACAAGTTTGAAAATGCTGGTTACAAAGTAGTATATGCGGATACAGATAGTGTAGCTTTATTGCTTAATGAAAAAACGAAACAAGAGACTCTTGAATTCTTGAAAGGGCTTAACTCACAATTGCCTGGCATAATGGAACTTGAGCTTGAAGATTTCTACAAAAGGGGCATTTGGGTTACAAAACGTACAGGAGAATTTGGAGCAAAGAAAAAATATGCCCTCATAAATTATGAAGGCAAATTAAAGATAAGAGGTTTTGAGACTGTTAGAAGAGATTGGTGTAATCTTGCGAGGGAAGTACAAAATAAAGTTCTTGCAATGATTCTTGAATCTGGCAAGCATGAGTCTGCATTGAAATACGTTAAGGATGTAATTAAGAAATTAAAGGAAAGGAGAATTGATAAGAAAGAGCTCACTATAAGAACTCAACTCAAGAAACCACTCTCAGAATATATGTCAGAAGGGCCGCATGTTGCAATTGCAAAAAGAATGTTGAAAGCTGGCATTCCAGTAAATGTTGGCATGCTAATTGAGTATTACGTTGCTCAAGGGAAAGAAGCAAGGATTAGAGATAAAGCAAGGCTGCCAGAAGAAAAAGGAGAGTATGATGTTGATTATTACATAAAACATCAAATTCTGCCTGCTGTTGGAAATATTTTTGAGATTTTTGGCTATACTGAAAAGGACATCTCAGAAGTTGAGCAGAAAAAGTTGGAGCAGTTTCTTGGCAGTTAAAGTAGTTAAAAATCCTGTCTCGCAAACTTCTTGCTTTCAAATTCCATTCTCTTAATTACTATATGCCCAGAATAAGAGCCATCAAAAATCTTTTCTGCCTCTAAGATTTTTACTCGCTTTGGAAAGTAAGGAGCATCTATACAAAATGTATCAGCATAACCCCCTTCAAAGCCGATGTGGAAACCAAACTTCTCTGCTGCTTTTTGCAATTGCGGAAAATTTTCTTTTGTAATCTCTTCACCAAGCCATGCATGCAAGCCATCAGAAGCAATCTGCGTAATGATGAAGCGGTAGCCTTTATTCAGCATTTCTTCCATCAATTCTTTATGATCGTAACCAGCATGTGCTGCGAAGCATTCTACACCAAGAGGCAATAATGCATCCTGTAAGCTTTTAATTTGCGTAACCTGCAAACCAATCCCTCCGAGTATAAGAGCATCAACTTTATCTCTCTCAACAACTTCTCTTACAAGCGTTGCCTCGGCCTTTGGATCTGCAACATCGCAGTTTATTAAGACATGCCTGAATCCAAGCATCTCTGCAACCTGCGCAGCATTTTCTGCTGTTGAGTAATGGAAAAGGAAGCAATCCTTGCGTGTTGGCTTAACTGTGAGTAAGTAAGCAATCTCGAATTTCTTCTGCATAGCATATTCTATAGCATATGCTGAATCCTTGCCACCTGAAAAAAGAATTGCTACTCTCATTTTTGCTGTTATTTATTTGCTTTATTAATTTGCTGTTATTATATTAGATTTATAAAGTTTTTTGTAAGCTTGCACGCTTCATGCTTGCAAAACAAAACACAAAAGATGAAGCCAGAGAGATCATAGAAAGACTTATATATAAGCTGGCCTTTAAAATTAAAAGAGGTTAGCCGCAAGACTAGGCCAATATCCAAAAGTTACTTCTTAATTAGAGCTCTAAAAGACAAGAATTCTAAAATGACGAAAGAAGAGAAAAAAGAAGAGTATGTTAAGATGTGTCCTAAATGCAATTCTCTAAATTTAAAAATTGACGCAACATTAATTTTCTTAGGCGCGACTTCGACTTACACTTGCAAGGATTGTGGCTATACAGATAGCTTCTTTCCTGAAGTTGAGATAAGCAGAGTTAAGGAATTTGCGAAGAGAGGATAAGGGATAGGAGGGGAGGATAATTTTTTAATCTGCCTATTTCTTGAAATTCTATGCCAAATAAAGAAGAACAACTGCAAGAATGGAAAAAAGCCGGAAAAATTGCTGCTAAAGTGCGAGAGTTTGCAAAGGGCTTAGTTAAAAAAGATGCTTCGCTGCTTGGAATTGTTGAGCAGATAGAGGAAAAAATATACTCGCTTGATGCAAGGCCGGCATTCCCTGTTAACATTGGTTTAAACGAGAAGGCAGCACACTTTACTCCTTTTCATAATGATAAAACAATGCTCGCGGAAGATTTAGTTAAAATTGATTTAGGTGTTGCAATAGACGGCTTGCTTACAGATACTGCGTTCACTGTTGATTTAACTAAGCAACAGCAGCATAAGAAAATGATTAAGGTTACTGAAAAAGCGCTTGCGGAAGCAATTAAGCTTGCAACCCCCCATGAAGAGGTTAGAAAAATTGGAAGAAGAGTTCATGAAACAATCACGCAAGCAGGTTTCTCACCTGTTAGAAATCTTAGTGGACATGAAATTTGGCCTTACAAGATTCACGCTGGTTTAAGCATTCCAAACTATGATAATAATAATTCTGCGCAACTTCAAGAAAATATGATAATTGCAATCGAACCTTTCGCAACAACAGGAGAAGGTCTTGTGAAAGAAGGCAAGGAGAGCGGAGACTATGGATTAATCGAGAAGAAACCAGTAAGAGAATCATTTGCTCGCGAGTTGCTTCATTTTATAGACAAAGAATATTCAACAATGCCTTTTGCAAGCCGCTGGATATTTCGCGGATTTGGCTTGCGTGGTTTGCAAGCCTTGAAAATATTAGAACAACAAGGAATAGTAAAAAATTATAAAGAACTTGTGGAGGTTAGCAGCAAGCCAGTTACTCACTTTGAGCATACAATTCTTGTGAAAGAAAAGCCAGAGATTTTAACAGAAGAATAAGACAAAAGAAAAATAAAAAAGAATTTTTACCTCTTTAACCTATTCAACCTATCTAATTTTTATCTCTTCTTTTTTCTCTTTGCCATTTCAACCCCTTTTCTTTATTCCTTATAGTTGATTTGGTTTATATATTTTTTGTTTATGGGGTTTGGTTTTTTAGTTGCGAGCATTTCCGACTATTTCAAAACCTTTCTAAATGAAAGTAAGGTTATGCACGTTAGAATAGCAAACATAATAATTGCAATAAGAAAACCTTCTAAGATTGCAGGATCACTCCAACTGCTAAGCATTAATGCACGGGTTCCATCTATAACATAAGTTACAGGATTGAATGAAACAAGTGTAGCAAAGGTTTTTGGCATGAATTCTCTTGGTATTTGGCCACTTGTAATGTAGAGAAATGGAAAGCCTATAATAAATAAAGATTGCACTAACCGAGGATTTTTTGTTTGTAGAGCGAAAATCATGCCAAGATTACTCCACGCCATAGCAAAAAGAACGAGCATAGCGAACATTGCAAAAATACCAAGAGCCCCTGTTGCTGGCCTAACATCTGTAAAAATAACTAGGAAAAGAAGAACAATTAAACCTTGCAATGTAGCTTGAACAGCAACCTCTGTTAATCTTCCCAAAATTATTGCGAGCTTATTTATAGGCATTATCATTAATTTATTAAAGTAGCCAGATGAAATATCTACAACAAACTCTATTCCAGCATTTCCGGCTGAAAAGAAAATTGACATGAATATTGCAAGAGGTGCTATAAAAAGTAAATAGGATTCTGTAGGAAATCCAGGCAGTCGAGATACAGATGAAAAGGCTTGCGAACTAACCCAGAAGAAGAAGATTGGAATTATAAGAGAGGGCAAGAGAGCAAGCCATGGGCGCCAAATCTGTTTAATATTGCGGATCGAAAGATAAAACCAGTCTGAAAGAAAGTATTTCATTGACATTTTATTCTCACTTCATCGTCTCCTTATCCTGACATAAGGATCTGTTGCATTTAAATTAAGTTCAGATTCTTGAAATGAATGGCCTGTAACTTTAATGAAAACTTCTTCTAGATTCTTAACATGACATTTTTTCTTAAGCTCCTTCGGAGAACCTTCTGCAACAATTTTGCCTTTGTCAATAATGGCAACTCTTTCGCAGAGTGCTTCTGCCTCTTCCATAGAGTGTGTTGTAAGAAAGATTGTTGTTCCTTCTTTATTGAGTTGTCTTAAGTAACCCCATATCAGCCTTCGTGCATGAGGGTCTAAGCCAGTAGTTGGCTCATCAAGAAAAAGAACTTTTGGCTTGTGTAAGAGGGAGAGCGCAAGATCAAAACGCCTTTTCATTCCTCCAGAATATGTTGATACAAATCTGTTAGCCACTCTCTCCAACTCCATCAATCTGAGTAACTTTCTCATTTGGGAAATTATTTCTCGCCTTGGCATATGGTACAAGCGGCCATGTAAAAGCATCATCTCTCTTGCTGTTGCAACCTCATCTAAGCCAATTTCCTGCATTGCAAATCCAATTCTTTTGTAAACTTCATTTGGATACCTTGAAACTTCGATGCTATCAATTGTTGCAGATCCGTTTGTCTTCTTCACAAGATTTGCAAGCATCTTAATAGTTGTTGTTTTACCAGCTCCATTAGGGCCAAGGAATCCAAAAAATTCTCCTTCCTTAACAGAAAAAGTAATGCCATCTACAGCTTTTACTTTTCCAGGATAAACCTTAACCAATTCTTTAACTTCAATAATGTTTTTTGTATTTTTTACCATATTAAAATTAGATTGTTAGATTGCACATAAAATCAAGAAAACCCGAAGATTAAAAACAAAATCCCCTATTTTATCCATAATAGCCAGGCCTTTCAACTGCAACTGCAGCAACTCTTTTCAAGCTAGCTTCAACTTCTTTATAATACTTAACATCTTCTGGCTTTACACTAGGCTTGACCTTTTGTAATGCAAGCTCAAAGTGTTTTGGCTTAACTTCTTTTGCACTAATGTTCTCACGCAAAGCAAGCATTCCAGCTTCTCTGCAGACTGCCTCTAAATCAGCTCCAACATAACCCTCAGTTTTTTCTGCAATCTTTGCCAAATCAAATTCTTTTGCAAGAGGCATGTTTCTTGTATGAATCTTTAAGATTGCAAGCCTCGCTTTTTTGTCTGGCAAGTTTGCTGAAATGATTCTGTCAAATCTTCCTGGCCTTAGCAATGCAGGATCTAACATATCCGGCCTGTTGGTAGCGCCAATAATAACAACATCTATAAGCTCTTCTAAACCATCTAGCTCTGCAAGAAGTTGATTGAGCACTCTTTCAGTAACTTTTGTTCCAACTTCATAGCCTCTCCTTCCTGCAATTGAATCAAGCTCATCAAAGAAAATTATGCAAGGAGCTACTTGTCTTGCACGCTCAAAGATTTTGCGGATTCCTTTTTCGCTATTGTGAGCGATTACTCCACCAAAGCCGGCAACAAAATTCTGAACTCCTGGAACAGAGATGTCGTAAACATATTCTTCTGGTTTTACTACCTTAATCTGTTTAACTAAATCGAAAAAGATATCGCCTTCTATCAAATCCCAATAGTCCTTATACTTTGTTCTATCTTTATCTACATAAATTAGAATGTTCTTAAGAAATTCTTTTCCTATAGATTCGTTAGTACTGTAAGCAGAGACATGAGTTGATGCTAACTCGTACAGCTCTCCTGAAAGAGGTATCAAGTCTGACCTTGCCCATCCTCTTGAGGAGATATATTGTGAGATTTTTCCATTTCTTAAACTGTCAATAAAACCAATTCCCTTGAATCTTTCAAAGTTTTTAACTCCCAATACACTTATTCTATAAGTGATACTGCCTGTTCTTTCTTTCTTTTCATAGCATGTAGCAACTATTCCGAAATCTAATAGCAAATACATTAAATCATTTGCCAGTTCTTTGCTTATAGTTCCTGCTTCTATTTGGAATTTTCCTCTCTCTTTAGCGGAAATAGTGCCATCTCCGCTAAAATAACCCTTAAGAAGATTAGCCTTACATTCCTCATCAATTGTAAACGATATGGCTGGCAATCTTTTGTTTTTGGACCCTTCTTGCAGTCCAAGAACATGGCTAAAAACTTTTTGTAAGAATAAAGAATTGATTGTTATGCAAGTTTTCATTTCGGAGAAGGTGAGACCATAGTTATTGCAAATTCTTCTAATATCCTCTCTAACTTCTTCATTTTGGTTATGGAATCTTATGGTATAACCATTAAAGTCTCCCTCCGCTACCCAAACTCCTACCAACCTCCAAAAATCTTTGTCTACGTTAAAAATTACTGGATACGAATGTGTACTTCCTTTTAATTTAATATTAATTTCATGAAAGTCTAAAGCTAGTTTTGATTCTTTTATTAGTTTATCAAAGTGCACAATTGACATTGGTAAATCTCTGCTTATTATATCTGCTAAGTACTTCTTTGAAGCATTTAGTAATTCAGCAGTTTTAGCTATCCCTAAAATCTTTTTGGCCCTTATCAAATAATCCTTTACATTGCTTACGAAAATATCCTCATCATCTTTGAAGTACTCGTAAAGATTGATGTTCTTTAAAATCTCTTGTGGCAGATTCAAATTTTTTGGAATAGCAATGTAACTTTCTCCGACAATTAAATGACTTACAGGAACATCTGCAAATCTTCCATTTATAAATGAAAATAGTGAGTGGTAATCTGTAACAGTAATTTTTCTTCCAGTTCTTGTTGTAATCTCAACTAAATCTCCTGTTAGCTTATGCTTGATGTAATTATCAATTTTAGTAAACCTCATTCGCTTATCCTTATCGAAGGCTAGAACTTCAACATCTAATTTATTTTTAACTATATCTCCTATCTTCGTTCTTTTAACTATGCCATTCTCCTTAACAATTAATTCCTCGTTATACTGCAAGCTTTCACCAACCCACATTGACAAAAGAGATGGACCTTTAATATTAATAAAGTTGGCTTCGCATTCTGTTGCAACGGCTTTTGCAAGAAGCGTTTTGCCTGTGCCTGGCAAGCCATGAAGTAAAATTCCTCTTGGTGGCTTTATTCCGACTTTCTTAAATGCTTGCGGGTACTTAATTGGCCATTCAACTGCTTCTTTCAGCTCTTGCTTAATCTCATCTAAGCCGCCAACATCTTCCCATTTTACATTAGGCGCTTCAATCAAAACTTCTCTCATGGCAGAAGGCCTCACAACTTTTAACGCATCCTTAAAGTCCTTCTGAGTTACTTTTAACTTATCAAGAATTTCTTGTGGTACGGGTTCATCTTCCTTAAATTTGATCTCTGGCAAAACTTTTCGTAAAACATTCATTGCTGCTTCCTTACATAATGCTGCCATGTCTGCTCCAACAAAGCCATGAGTAATTGCTGCCAATTCATTAAGCTCAACTTTCTCAAGAGGCATGTTTCTTGTGTGGATTTTTAGAATTGTAAGTCTTCCTTCCTTATTAGGCGGATTGATTGCAATCTCTCTGTCTAATCTTCCTGGCCTTCTCAATGCTGGATCAAGAGCGTTTGGCCTGTTAGTTGCGCCGATAACAACAACTTTGCCTCTTGATTTCAAACCATCTAACATTGTAAGCAACTGCGAAACTACGCGTCTTTCAACTTCTCCATAGCTCTCTTCTCTTTTTGGAGCAATTGCATCAATCTCATCAATAAAAATTATGCTTGGAGCATTCTTCTCTGCTTGCTCAAATAAATCTCTAATGCGTTTTTCTGATTCACCATAAAATTTGCTCATAACTTCAGGGCCATTCAAAAGAAGGAATGAAGCTTCGCTTTCATTTGCAACTGCCTTAGCAAGCAAAGTTTTGCCGCATCCTGGTGGACCATAGAGCAAAACTCCTTTTGGCGGTTCAATTCCTAATTTTTCAAAAATCTCTGGATGCTTGAGAGGCAGCTCTACCAGTTCTCTTATCTTTCTTATCTCTTCGCCTAAGCCTCCAATATCTTCATAGTTTACTTCTGGGACTTTTTCATCACCAATTTCAACAGCTTTAGAATGGACAATTATTTCTGTTTCTTCAGTAATCATAACGGCAGCTTTGGGCTGAGTAGAGGCTATAATAAACCTTGTTGTAAAGAAAGGAAATCCTGCTCCCGCAAAATCGCCAAATATCTCGCCAGCGAGGTCATCAAACATTCCTGACATTAAATCATGTCTTCTTCTTGTTCCTCCAAGCACAACAATGTCGCCTTTCATCGCTGCTCTTCCAAGCAAGCCGCGCTTGAATATAGAAGGATCAGCATGCACAATAACCCCTTGCTGTGCTGGTGCAATTGAAATTTTCTTTGCTTTCTGCCATTCTGCTTTATTAACAGTAACAATTTCTCCAATTCCTGTCTTAGCATTCCTTCTTATGATACCATCAATTCTTATTATCGGCTCTCCGATATCTGCAGGATAAGCTCTGTCAACCATTGCAACAGTTTCTTTCTCGCCTTTAATCAGAATCACATCCCCTCTTTCTAAACTAAGTTGCCTCATGGCCTCGCTGTCAATTCTAGCAATGCCTTTATATGCATCATCTTGCAATGCTTCCATTACCTTTAGTTTAATTGCTTTTGGCATTTTTAATCAATTATGTTTACATTTAATTTCACGGTTTCTTTTTATAAATATTTTTATTTTTTAGGTTGCTTGCTATTTTACCACTGAATACTAGCATAAGCTTATCAAATTCTGCCATTTGTAGATGAACCTCTTCAACTAGCTTATCTGCCTCATCAAAAAAATCAATTATCTCTTTTGGAATGCTTACTGCATAACTGTTTCCCACCAGCCTTAGCTTTACTTTGAATGGCTTACTTCTTAGTTGCATGAACGCTCTATATTTTTCAGCGTCAAGAGGATGATACTCCCTTCTTTCACACTTGCTGCAGACTGCTGCTCGCAAAGTTATGCCACTTCTCGCTACTTCTTCTTTGTGCATTCTGCTCCCGCATTCCTTGCAGATTATTATGTTATCGAATAGGTCTGGCATTTTGTGATGAAAGGTAAGCTCTTCCTTCTTCAGTTGAGATGTATAAGCCGCTAGAAAGAGTAATATAATTTTTAAGAGCAAGTACTATAAGAGTTGCAGTAGTTAGATTATCGACTATCTTTTCTTCACCATCAAATTCTGGAGTTTTGAGCTGCGTTAAAGTTGGGAAGGATTTATGTAAGTGATCCATAACCTGCTCTGAATCCTTAATATGTTCCTTTATCCTATCTTTATCAGCAGAGCCCCTCACATTAAGCAAATTCAAGATTTCCATTTCTAAGTTGGAGAAGAGATTATTATTTAATCCCAATTCCTCAATTTGTATAGTTCCATAGCCATTGCCCATTTTCGTGTATACTCTCCGTGTATACCAGCAGTATATAAATCTTTCGGTGAAGAATCGAAGCATTACACCCCGCAGCCAGCAAAGCAAATCGTCCAAGGCCTCTTTCCTTTCTGCAGCAAAGTTATCATGTTTCTGCCGCACTTCTTGCATTGCTGCTCTGCTTTCTGTAGATAGCCCTTCTGAGGCAATGGAAATGTTATTGTGCATTCTGGATATCTGCTACATGCAACAAATCTTTTCTTTGTTTTCTTACTTACCCTAACTATTAAATTCCCTCCACACTCGCAGCTGTTTAGAATCTGAGCGTCTCTTTCTTTTTCTCTTGTAGTCTTATAAGCCTTAACTAATTCCTCGCCAATCTTTTCCTCATTCTTCTTAAATTGCTGCGAAATCTTTTCAAGAACTTCTCTCGATTCCTTAACGATTTTCTCTTCTTCAGTCTTTGCGCTCTCGGGATGCTTCTCTGTCTGAATTTTTTCCATTTTATCTTCATAACTGCGAGTGAGCTTTTCATCAAGAATGAGCGGGCAGTATTTTTGCAAGGCTTCTTCAACAGAAATGCCAAGAGGAGTAACAACAATGCTTCTATCTTTTATGTAACCCCTCTCATAAAGAGTATCAATGATTGTTGCTCTTGTTCCTTTAGTGCCAAGCTTTCTTTTTGTGAGTACTGAAACAACGCTAGCTGCTGTGTAACGTTTAGGCGGCTGAGTCTCCTTTTGCTCAATCTTTACTTCTTCCACAAAAACTTTCCCTTTCAAATCTGGCACTTCTGATTCAGTGTACTTTGCCTTATACACATTAAGCCATCCTTTCTCTCTAATCTGCAGCCCTTTTGCAAAAAATTCTTTTCCTTCTACAGTTACTTTTATGACTTTGTTTTCAATAACTGCGTCTTCTGCGAAGCATGCAAGAAATCTGCGCGTAATTAACTCGTAAACTGCGCGCTCAACAGCAGTGAGTTTATCCGCTCTCTCTCCTGTTGGAAAGATTGCTGGATGTGCTGGGTCTGTTTTCTCGCCTTCTATTGGCCCGCTTCTCTTTGCGTGCTTTGCTAACTCTGGAAATTGCTTTGCAAGTTTTTGTAAAATTGCTCTATAGCCGATAGCAGCTGGCAGTTTCTGAGATGCAGTTCTAGGATAACTTATGAGGCCTTCTAAGTAGAGAGTTTGTGCAATCTGCAATGTTTGCGAGGGCGTCAAGCCAAGATGCTTAAAGGCTTCAACTTGTAATGTTGTTAAATCAAATGGAGCTGGTGGAGAAACTCTTGCTTCTTCCTTTGTTGTTATTGCATCTCCATACTTGCCTTTTAATTTTTGAAATTCCTGAGCTTCTGCTTCCTTTAGAATGTTTTTCGGATATGCAACAAGAATTTCCTTGCCATCATCTTTAACAAGAAGAAAGACCTGCCAGTAAAACTCGGACTTAAATTTTGCAATTGCCTTTTCTCGTTTAACAAGTAATGCGAGTGTAGGCCCTTGGACTCTTCCAATACTAAGTTTCTTATAAGTGCCGCCTTTTTTTATTGCTTGCATTAATGCTCTGCTTAATGAAATGCCGTACATAAAATCTAAGTGATGTCTTGTTTCGCCTGCAATCGCTTGGCCCCAATCTATATGCGAAGCTGCCTTTTCATAAGCTTTTTCTAGCTCCTCTTTAGTAAGAGTAGAAAACTTCATTCTCTTTGCATCTTGCTGATTGCATAAGAAGCGAAGAACATTCAAGCCAATAATTTCGCCTTCAATATCATAATCGCATGCAATGATAAAATCTTCTGCGCTGCTTGCAAGATTTTTTAAGACAGAAGCATACTTCTTCGCAAATGATTCTTTTGGTTTCCATTCAAGCTCTTCAACAGGATACTTGCTACTCTTCACTTTTTCTGCAATGCCAAAGAGATGTCCAACTGCACAGGCTACAACTATCTTTTTTCCATCTCTTGTAAATTCATAGTAAGGCACTCCGCTAACACTTCTCTTTTGTACTTTTGATTCAGCAAGTGCTTCTGCAATTTTAATAGCGGCTCTTGGCTTCTCGGTAATAACAAGTTGCATTTTTCAAAATAAACCTCAAATAACTTCAGAACGGGTATTTAAATTTATTTTTATTTTTTGTTGCTTAAGTAAAATACAAAGTGGGATGTTTTGATTAACTTAGTTCCCTCAACCGCTTATTGCTTGGCTTATCATTTCAAATCTTGATTATCTTTCCTTTCCTGCCAACGTTAATAACAACTGTTTTGCCGACCTTTTCTTCTAAGCCTTCGGCCTCATGAATATGGCCGCACAATGCAACATCTGGCTTGAATTTTACGATTGCTTCTCTTACAGCTTGACTTCCTGGAACAATTTGACTCAGCCTTCCCATCTTACTTTCAGCAGGATGAACATGAGTAATAAGAATTTTCTTCTTTGCGTCTTTTATTCTTTCATAACCTTTCTTTAGAATAGAGGATATCTCATTCTCAGAAATTTGGAATGGGCCGATGTTAGCGCCCCCGCAGCCGAAGATGCCTACATTGCCGATTTTAACAGAATAGCCATGCAAATTTGTTACTCCATATAATTGAGCAAGAAAATCTGCTGTAGCAACAGTTTCATGATTTCCTGGAATGAGCAGAACCTTCTTCTTAGCTTTTACAAATGGCCCAATCATACCTTCTGTACTCATATCGGCAAAGGTTAAATCGCCGCAAAGGATTACAAGGTCAACCTTCTCTTTTTTTGCCCTCTCAGCAAGCTTCTTAACCAAGCTCTTATCGCCATGCAAATCGCTGGCTGCTAAGATTTTAAGTGTTTTGGCTTTTTTTTCTTTTTTACCTTTCATTTTGTTTTTAGACTATTCGTTTTAATCTTATTTCCTCCTAAACTAACTTTTTCCATAAACCGCTAAACCATAAAATTATCAAGCCTGCTAGAAGAGATATCAAAGCACTTAGAACTTGATTTTTAGGAAATAAAAAGATATCTGCAAGAAGCCATGTTCCTCTCCAAAATAATACAAATGCGAATGCAAATGCGAATGCTGATAATACTGTGATAAAAAATCGTTTGGGCATTTTATTTTTCTATTTTTCTATTTTTCTTTTATGTTCTTCGCTCCAAAATATTTCTGCAAAACTTTAGGAATCTTTATACTTCCATCTTTCTGCTGATTATTCTCGATTATGGCAATGATTGTGCGAGGCAGTGCAAGGCCGCTGCCATTAAGTGTATGAGCTAATTTTTTCTCACCCTTGCTTAAATATCTTATCCTAGCCCTTCTTGCCTGAAAATCTGTGCAATTTGAAACAGAGGAGATTTCGAGCCACTCATTGCTTGCTGGAGCGAATGCTTCAATATCATAAGTTCTTGCAGATGCAAAGCCTATCTCAGTTGCTGAGAGAAGTTTTACTCTGAAAGGGATTTCAAGTGCCTTTGCTGTTGCAATTACATCTTTAAGCATCTTCTCATGTTCTGCGAAGCTTTCTTCTTGCTTAGTAAATTTGAAGAGCTCAACTTTATCAAACTGCCTAACTCTAAAGAAGCCTTTAGTAGCTCCTTTCTCAATTCTGAAGCAAGGGGAGTAAGCAGTAACATTTTTTGGCAGGGATTTTTCAATTAAAATTTTATCCGCATAAAGATTAAGCAAGCTAACTTCTGAAGTCGGAATTAGATAAAGTTCTTCTTGCGTAATAAACATGCCTTCCCTAAATTTTGGAAGTTGTCCGCTATTAATCATTGCCCTCTCTGTCACTAGCAATGGCACTGAGAGCTCTTCATAGCCCTGCTTTTTATGCAAATCAAGAAAGAAATTAATCAGAGCTCTTGCCAATTTTGCACCATTGCCCCTTAAAATATAAAAGCCAGCTCCACTCATCTGAGCAGCAGATTCAAAATCAATAAGATTGTGTTGCAAGCAGAGTTCTTCAAAACTTTTCATCCACTTCTCTTTCTTTGCCTTCTTTACTTTCCCATACTCTGCTATTACTTTGTCCTTAGCAGGAAGTTCAGAAACAACGTTTGGAAATTCTAATTCTAAGCTTTTTAGCTTTTCTTCAATTTCAGCAATTCTATCTTCTGCCCTCTTAACAGCATCTGAAATTTTCCTAGCCGCATTTTTTTTCTTCTCAGCTTCCTGCTTCTTTCCTGATTTGATAGCTTCGTTAATGGCTAAACTAATTTTATTTCTCTCGTGTCGCAGTTTATCAAGTTCTGCTTTCAAGCTGCGCCATTCTTTGCGTAGCTTAACAAAAAGCTCGGCATCTTTCAGCAATTCTTTCATGCCTCTTGCTTCTAGAGTCTTCTTAAGCAATTGAGGCTTCTCTTCAATCAATTTTGCATCAAGCATAGAATTGTTAAGAATTTACTTATTTAAATTTTTAGTTAAGGCTG
>CAYICV010000003.1:0-14462 GCA_964362035.1 Candidatus Woesearchaeota archaeon
GCTGCTAATTTGATTCTTCAAATAAATCTTTACTCTGAGCCTTGCTTGTCCTTCTGATACCCTAAGAAGAGTTTTTTCTATCTTTGCTATGCCAAGAGGCGCTTTGACTTGCGGTGTTAAGGTTTGCTGTGTCGGGCAGCTAACAACGCCTTGCTTTAATGGATCTCTAACACATATTAAAGGCGCGGCTTTAGTTGCATAATCATAAGTTAAGGTTGCAATAATGCTTGCAGACTGGGAGGAGATACCTTTGTAGGAGTAGGAAGTAAATGAAGTAGGGAAGTAGAGCGTTTCGCTGCTTGGCAGAATTCTGTTACCCTCTTCACTTGCCTCTCTTAATTGAAAATCTTGGCAGTCCTTTTTAATCCCGCCATAAGTATCTGAAATTGTGTCCTCTACGCATAATTCGCCAAAGGTTGCAATATTACCATAATTCTCAATCTTTGTGGCAACTTGAAATTCTGTATTTGGTTCAACAACTGCTGGCGGCGCATCAGACAAAAAAGAAAAATCTAAGCCAATAATCTGCGGCTGTTTTTGTTGTGCTGAAGGAAAGCCAGGAGTGCCAGGAAGAGGAGTGCATGCTTGTATAATTAATGGCAGGATTGGAAGTAGAAATATAAGTAAGACTTTTCCTCTTTTCATTTTCTGCATTATAAATAGCATCTTTTTTTAAAAGTTTATTGGTTCCCTTGCTTAAAGATTGTTATCTGTGCCTCGTGTATTTCCTCAAAATCAAATTTTGCTGTTGTTTTAACTATTGTTTTCTGTGGAACTTTTCTATCAATATCTTTAACATTAACAGCTAACGAGCAGATAAATTGTGTTTGCGTTGAATCTTCTCTCGCTAATACTTCCTCTGCAGAGCGCAGCTTATTAGATGGCACGGAATAATCAGAAAATGTTCCCTGAAAATCTGGACATGGGGAAGCAATTCTTACTTCTCCAGGAGGCACTTCTAAGTTGATAGATTCCAATGCTGTAACTTTCCCCTTGACATCTCTTTTGCTCAAAATAATAGAAAAAAGCCAGTTGCCCTCTGTAAAAGGCTGGTCATCATCACTGCCTATAACAAGCTTGAGTGGTGCATCAAAAAGCATCTTGCTCAAAACTGTTTTTCCTCGCAGATTTTCTTCTTGGATACTAAGGAAAGGGTCTTCTCCAGCATCTTCTTTCTGTTCTAAAACTCTCTCTGGAAGCACATAGACATTCCATTCAGCTCTTGCAATTACAGGCCTAACTATTTTCACTTTAAATGTATGCTGCTCAATTTCTTTATCGCCAGAAAGTCTTATGCCTCTTGTTTTACAAACTATACTAGCACTCTGCTCTCCTTCACTAGAACGAAATTCCACTGCACCGCCTTGGACTTTTGCTGTTTCTTCTAATTCCATTTCTTTGTCGTCTAAGAAACATTTTGGTTGAAGGATTAAGGGTTCTGAAGTTGGATTTTTGACAAGAAGCGCTGCAGTTGCTGTGATATCTTCTCCCTCTTTGAATACTGAATTCAGTCTAGAGAAATCAACCTTCACGCTTATCTCTTCTTCCTTATTCTCAACAACTGTTGGCTCACTCCAATCATAGAAAGGCTTGAAGAAACATTCAACAGGATCATATACGCAGCGTGCACCTTTTGCTATGCCTGCTTTTGCTCTTTCGAGATCAACGCCAAGCGGGCTGAAGAAAACTCCGAAAACGCCTGCGCGATTCCAAGCATAAACAAGTACGCCTAAATAGATTATAGCTGCTACAACTAAAATTGTAATAACAAAGTTAGCAAGCTTTGGTGGCATTAAAGAAAAAACGAGGCCAACAACTGCACCAATAAACAAGCCAAGGAAAGCTCCTGCGATAATTCCGAAAATTCCAGCTAAGCCAAAGAGTGAAATGCCAGTGAAGCCGAAGACTAATGCAAATATTACTGCAAAAATAATGCCGCCTGCAAAAGTGCCACGCAGTACTGATTCTCTAAGCGTCTCTCTTACCTCTGCCATTTTCTGCTTTTTATTCTTATTTTCTGAATTTTAGTAGAAAAAGTAATGGAGTTGTCATGTTAAGAAGTCTTGCTCTTTCGCTTGGTGGAAGAGAGAGCAAATAAATCATAATGAAAACAAGCATCACTATGATTAACACTGCAACCGCTGCTGTCCCTGCTGCTGGGGCTTGAGCCTTTCTTGCTTTAATCCCTCTTTTTATCATTCTGCTGCTATGCGAAAAGGATTTATAAATTTTTTTAAGGTGTTAAAACAAGAATTTCAAAAATCTTGGCTGTGCGAACAGCAGCTTAAGCTTAAAATTGCCTTCTGCGTAGCTGTCCCTGCTCTGCTCAGCCAAAAGTGCCTTTACTCGCTCACTATTGCAAAGTCTAAGCAACGCATCATATTCGGCATCCGAAAATTTATCCAGCAGCCTGCGAATAAAATTATGCGCTTTCATCTCTTTCATTACTCCGCTTAGTTCACTCTCGTAACTGCCATTCTTGCCATCAACAATTGAAGATGCAAGCGCCTTTGCAGAATTCAGAGAAGGGATAATACCGCCAAGTGTAGAGGCTTTAACAAGCGCCGCTGCCTCGCCAACAAGGAAAACCTTACTATCTGAAAATTTTGAATTTGGGGAGTAATAAGTTATTGGTCCTCCTGTATGCTCAAGTGCCTTGCTCTTAATCTTATGTTCCTGCAGAAATTCTGCGAACTTTTCTGCTGGGTTTTCTCTGCATCCTAAACCGATCTCTGCTACAAAAGCATTTTTAGGCACTATCCATGCAAATAATCCTGAGTACTTTTCAGAGAAAAAGATATCCATAATCCCAGGCTCACTTGCGTATTCATAATTCGCCTGCACGCAATTTACAAATTCTCGTTTATTGCCTAACTGCTTAGAAACGGCTGAAAAAAAGCCGTCTGCACCTATTAAGATATCACTCTTGACTTTCGCTAAGCTGCCGTTTTGTTTATCTTGTTTAATATGTGCAATAATCTTTCCGTTCTCTTTTTCAAATTTTAAGAATTTGCTATTTAACTCAATCTTCGCTCCTGCATTCTCTGCGAGAGATGCAAGCCATTTATCAAGTCTTGCACGATGCAAAATAAGATCTGCTGACTTCAGGCTAATCTCACAACTATCATTAGGCGAAAAGAGTCTAACAAGATTTATTTTATTAGCGATAACTTTCTCGAACTCGTTGCTATGAAAGACCTCATCTATGTTGCGAATAGTCTTTGTAACTAAGCCGCTGCATTGTACAGGCACTCCAATTTCTGAATGATTTTCATAAATTGTTACATCAAAGCCTGCTTTTGCTAACAAATAAGCTGAAAAGCTTCCAGTAGGCCCTGCTCCGATTATGCTAACTTTCATTTTTCCCTTAGCCAAACTTCTTTCTTGATGAAACTTCTTTTTAAAGAAGGTTCCCTTAGCCAAAATAGTTAAAAATCTAAGATTTATAAACTTTAACAAAGGAGATGGCATTAACGTATTTTTTAATTGCGGTAGCGCTTGCTTGGATTCTTGCTGCTACAATAGTTGATTTGCGAAAGAGGGAAGTGCCAGACTGGCTTAATTTTTCTCTGATAGCAATTGCGCTCTTCGCCAGAGCGCTTTTTGCTATAATTGAAAATAATGCGGGAATTTTGCTTTATGGCTTGCTATATTTTGGAATTTTTGTTGTTGCTGGTTATGCCTTTTACTATTCGCGTGTCTTTGCAGGCGGTGATGCTAAGATGTTAATGGCGATTGGCGCGCTCTTCGCAAACCCTCCTGAATTCTCAACATCTGCGTTCTCTGCTTTTCCCTTCCCAGTAATTTTCCTATTAAATCTTATTTTTGTTGGCTCACTTTATGGCTTGCTTTTAACTTTCTTTTTCGCGTTTCAAAACAGGAAGAGTTTTCTAAAAGAGTTTAAGAAGAAAAGAGGCACTGTCAAAGGCAGCATTTTATTGACCTTTGTTGTTGTCGCCTTTGCTCTAACAATATTAGCAATCTTAACGAAGATCTATTTCGCTGTTACTGTTGCTATCTTAATTGCTGCTCTGCCATATCTCTACATTGCACTAAAAACAACCGAAGAAGTTAGTATGATAAGACTGGTTGCATGCTCAGAGCTTGCAGAAGGTGACTGGCTTGCTGAAAAAATAAGAGTTGGAAAGAAGATTATTAAGCCAAGTTGGGAAGGGCTTAGCAAAAGGGAAATTGTGCTCCTCCGCAAAGCAAAGAAGAAAGTTCTTGTGAAATATGGCTTGCCTTTTGTGCCTGCTTTTTTGCTAACTCTCCTTATCAGCCTGGTTTTTGGGAACTTGTTTGAGGTGCTTTTGGGGTTGATTTGAGAGCTATACATAAAATAGAAACAATAGAAACCTTTTTAAACTTTGGTTCATAAATGGTACATATGGTTCAAAATAGAAACAATATTATTTCGGAGATAATTTTGGTTTTGATAAAGGGAGAAACGCATTTAAGAGAAATAGCGAGAACTCTAAACACACCCCACTCAACAGTTCTTAGGAAAATAAATGAGCTTATAAAAGAAAATGTGTTGGGGTATAAAAGAGAGGGTAAAAATAAGATCTTTTTTATTAAGAACAATCTTAAAGCAAAAAATTACATCTATTCTGCAGAGAGCTATAAATTAGTAAAATTGTTAAAAAGACACCCAGAGCTGAATATAATCTTAGACGATATTTTAAGGTATACGAAAGAGAAAATGATTGTACTCTTTGGTTCTTATGCTAAAGAAAAAGCTAAACAAGACAGCGATGTTGATATCTATGTTAACACTATGGATAAAAAAATTAAATACAAACTGCAGGCGTTAAACTCAAAAATTAAAGTTAAAATTGGGGAATTCGAGATAAATTCATTGTTAATAAAAGAAATTATTAAAGACCATATAATTTTAAGAGGTGTGGAGGAATTCTATGAAAAAATCAAGTTTTTTAAATAAGCTTAGAAAAGATGGGAAAATTGAGTTGGTAGAACCCTCCGAAGAAATTAAAGATTCGTATTTAGAAAAAGCCGACAATTGTCTTAAAGCCGCAAAAATATTATTACAGAGCGAACTTTATGAAAATTCAATTATAGATTCTTATTATGTAATGTACAATTCTTTACTTGCCTTATTATACAAGGTTGGAATAAAATCTGAAAACCATTCTGCCACAATTGTTTTGCTTAATACATTAATCGATGCAAAAGATTTATTCAGGCTAATTTCATTTGCTAAAGAAGAAAGAATAGATAAACAATACTATGTTGAAACTAAAGGCGGATTAGAGCTAACCAAAGAAACTTGTGAGGATATGGTAGCGAAAGCAGAAAATTATTTAGTTAAGATAAAACTTCTCGTTGGCAGGATAAATAATGATGACGTCGCCTCCATTAGAGCCAAATTTTTAAGGCTGTTCAAAGAAACCTAATTTTCAATCCTTTAATCATTTCTGCTAACTCTAATTGTCAGCTTGCTTTTTGGGAACTTGTTTGAGGTGCTTTTGGGGTTGTTTTAAGTTGTTTTAAGCCCTCACGCTCTTCTTCTAAATTTCTTCAACTCACGCTCAAGCTCTTCATCAACTTTTTTCTGATCTGGCTTTCTTGCTGGTTTTTCTTTCTCAAAACTTTTTCTTATAGCGGCTGCAAGATTCTCAAGCTCTTTCTTGCTAGCTTTCTTAGCTTCCCAATCAAATGAAATGCCATCATCCTCAAACCTTGGAATGAGATGCAGAACAAAGTGCGGCACTCGCTGGCCCGCTGCTAAGCCATTAGCTGCATAGAGGTTTATCCCATTAGCGCTAACCAGATTAACAAGATAAATTGAAAGTCTGCCTGCAAGCTCAAACAGATTAGTTCTCACTTCAGAGGGCATTTGAAAGAAAAACTGAAAATGTTTTTTCGGGAAAAGCAGAGTATGGCCAGTAGTGGCTGGATTTATATCGAGCGCTGCAATAAGTGTAGGGTCTTCATAAACTTTGACAGTCTCAACATTTCCTTTAGCAATCTGGCAGAAAATGCATTGCTTTTCAAGCAACTCAACTTTCTTTTCTGCTGGCAGCTCTGCAAATTTCCTCATCTGCTCAATCTGCTCCTTTGTAAGCTCGCTTGGTTTTTGCATTTCTTTGAAAAGAGAAAGAAGTTTAAAAATTTAGCCAATAGCTCTTCTAACATCAACTATCTGAGCAGAATTAACATCTTCAATTTCAGAGAGTTGCTCTTCAAGTTCATCGGCACTTTTATCGTCTGGCCAGCTCACTGTAAGTAGCATAGCATTCAAGCCGAAGGCGATTGGTTGAATTTCTTCCTTAAGAATTTTTTCTTTATGTTTCTTAATAATTTTCTCAACTTCTTGCTTAATCCTTGCTAAGTCGCTTGAAGGAGAAGAAGGCATAATCTTAACTTGTACGAGTAACATTTTGTTTTGCTAAGCGCCTCTCTTTGTCATGGCCTTTCTTGCCTGCTTCTTTATATGTAATATCATTTTAAGGTCCAACAAACCCACATTTTTCGCATATGTAAACTGCTGAAATTCTCTTGCATTTCAAGCAACGTGCAATCGCTGCAGAAGCGCAGCTAGGGCATTTGAAAGTTACACCTCCGCTTCCAAGCTCTTGTTTGCAAGAAGTGCATGTTTCTGACATCTGCTCTGAAATCTGCTGTGACATTCAACAAAATAATTAAAAACGTTTATAAACTTTTTTATAAATGATAGAGATAATTAAAGCTATCAGAGCTGGAAAGATTTTAATTTATCCTACAGATACTGTTTACGGGATAGGGGTAGATGCTGCGAACAGCAAGGCTGTAAAAAAGCTAAGGAGATTAAAGAAAAGCAAGAAGCCATTCTCAATAATTGTAAGCAAAGGATGGATAAGGGAGAATTGCGTAGTTGACAAGAAAGCGGAGAAATATCTTAAGCTTCTGCCAGGCCCTTACACTTTAATTTTAAGGCTGAAAAATAAGCGGGCAATCAGCAAAGAAACAAATCTCGGTAGCAATAAAATTGGTGTGAGAATTCCAAAACATCCTTTCACAAAAGTTATTCTGGCAGCGAGAAGGCCGTTCATAAGCACTTCTGTTAACATTAGCGGAGAAAAGTTTGCTGTTAGCACGGAAGAGATTCCGCAAAGGTTTAAGAGAGTTGCAATCATTGTTAAGGGCAGAACTGGAAAAAAGCCTTCAACAATCTACGATTTAACTGGAAAGACATCAAAAAGAATTAGATAGCCCCTGTAGTGTAATGGATAGCACGTAACCTTGCGGTAACCTTTCTTTCAAAAAGAAACGTTAACGAAAGAAAGAAGCAAAAAGGTTGAAATCGGGGTTCGAATCCTCGCGGGGGCATTTGAAAAATAAAGGATAAAGGAAAAGTTAACAGACATTCCTTCAAAGCTCTAAAGTTTTTTTTCAGAGGCCTGTTTCAGCAGGTCTTTTTTTCTTTTGGTTTCTCATTAATACATAATGAAATAAAGCTATAAGTAAAAGAACTCCTATAAGACTTCCTAAGGCTAAAAAAGGCCTATCTAAGTGAGTTAAAATCTGAAGTAAGCCTCCAAGACTAAGCCAAATAGTAAGTATCCAAAAAATAACCTTCTTCCAGTTTGCCATTTTATCCTCTTTTATTTTTATGATAAGCTTTTGCTAACCCTTTTATTTACTCCTTATCGCTTATTCCTGTCTCTCTTAAATAAAATATGCATTCTGCATCTGGAAGATTTGGCGAGTCAATTAACTTAGCAACTCTGCTATCTTTCTTTCCTTTTCTAAAGTAAAGTCTGTAAGTGCTGGCATGTCCCATAATATGGCCTCCAACTGCTGCTGTTGGATCTCCAAATAAAATGTCCGGCCTTGACATAACTTGGTTTGTAATGTAAATAGCAAGATTATAAGAATCTGCCAGCTTTTGTAATTGATGAAGATGTTTATTCAGCTTCTGCTGTCTTTCAGCAAGAGTTCCTCTACCAATAAATTCACTTCTGAAAAGATTCATAATAGAATCAACAATAACAAGCTTAATTTGGTTTCCTTCCCTTATTAAATCACTTACTTTTTCAGCAAGAAGCATTTGATGATCTGACGAAAATGCTCTTGCAACAAGCACTTTTTTTAGAGCCTCTTCTGGCTTTATACCAAAACCTTGTGCAAGTTGCTTTAGCCTTTCTGGCCTCATCGTCGCTTCTGTATCAATGTAAACTGCCATCCCCCCTGCACCGCCTTTCTCTCTCGGTAATTGGACTGCGCATGCAAGAGAGTGAGCAACCTGGGTTTTTCCTGATCCAAACGAGCCAAATGCTTCTGTAATTGCTTTTGTTTCAACTCCGCCGCCAAGAAGCGCGTCAAGATTTTTACTGCCGGTCGTTATCTTTACTATTTCTTTCCTCTTTTCCAGATAGCGAGTTGCATCTTGAAAGCCTAAATCCATTGCCTTTCTTGCTGCTAAGATTGTCTTTTTCGCCGCACTCTCAGTAAGCTCAGTAAGTTGCGATAGCTCACGCGGCGAAAGCACTGCGATGCTCATCATATCGACATAACCTGCAGAAATCAGTCTCTTAGCAGTTGCTTCTCCAATACCGGGCAAATCAGTAAGTTCAAATTCTTTTTCATTTTCTTGCCCTTTTTCAGCCTTTTCTTGCCCTTTTTCAGCCTTTTCTTGCCCTTTTTCAGTCATCCTCTTAGCCTCCCTAATTAGCCTCCCTATTTTAGGTGCTATGCATTTATAAAATTATCCTTCACTTAGGAGGAAAACTCTATCTCTTTGCTTAATTCCTCTATGAGTCTATCAACATCAATTCTACTCGCGGAATTTACAATAAATTCTTGTCTGTCAAAAAGTGCATTCTTGCGAACTCTGCCTTCAAAAAAGAACTCTTCTCCAAGCAACTTATCTTTTAGATCAGCTGTTTCGTTGCCTGCCTCTGCTTTTAAATTCAAGATTTGTTCTTCTGAAACATCAAGCAATTTTACTAATGCATCAAGGAAGCAGACAGCTCTAATGTTTGCAGAGCCATCATCTATGTAAAAGCTTAATATCGGCATGAATTTTGGCATAACTTCTCCATGCTTGGAACAATAGAATTTCTCTCCATCTTCAGCAAGCCTGCTTCTGCATTCAGGACAGGCAGGAAAGAAACGAAGGGGGAATATCTGTGCTATTGTTGCTCTGACCGAAACTCTGTCACCTTCTGCAAGATCTAAGATTTTTGAAGAAGAAAGAGTAAAGCTCATCTTAACATCTTCAATTCTTTCATCGCTCCTTGCAATTGCGCTCTTGCCGCTAAGATGTAATTCTTTAATATCAGCGCCTCTAACATCTGCATTTTTTATTTCAATAACATCTTCTTGCTTAAGTTTTTCATCCTCAAGCAAGGAAATATGTGCAGTGTCCCATAAGACTGCTCTGACAGAAGCTGTTTCATCAGCAAGCAAAAAGGAAGCAACTTTTCCCTCGCTGCCGCTTCTCTGCGTGTATCTGCGAAGAGGAAAAATCTTAACAATCTTGCCGATAACATTCATATTTCGCATACCTACCATTAATTCTGCAATCTTCGCTTTCTGCTTGTCAAATCTTACTCCGAGCTCAGATGCAACAATTAAGGCTGCTCCTTCAAGCGTGACAAGGCCTCCAAGAGCTGCCTGCTTCTGCTTTACTCTTCTGTCAATCTCTTTTTCTTCCAAGCTACTCTCTTTTGCTATTCGCTTGAGAAATTCTATATAGCGTGCTTGTATCATGCTGCTTAGAGGGGAAATAATTATATAAGTTTTATTGTTGGGTTTTGTTGTTGCTCTAGCCTTTAGAGAAAGCAAAGGAAAAGGTAATCTGCCCGTATTTCAGGCTGCCTTCTGAAAAGAAAAATTTGTCTTTTGTTGTGAATGTGAACACAACAATGTTAACGCCTTCTGCTTTAATATTCGCTAAAGCCAGCTTTTCAGATGAAAGCTCCTTTCCCTGAAGACATGCAACCAAAGCATTATCTTTTGAGCATTCATCAAATGCGCTTTTAACTTTAGTATATAGCTCACTAATCTCCTCAGGCGACAACTTAAGCTCTATATCAAAAGAAGGATCAACTTCATAAGTTGCTGCTTTGTAAGTATATTGGATTCTGTTATTCGCCTTTACATCTAATCTATTTTCAGCAAATTTTAGCTCAAATGTATCAGCAGAGAGCTCTTGAATGTTCTTGCTAAATTGCTCGGGCTGCACACTGCCTTCTTCGATTTCTTTAAAGGTTGATTCATAACCTTGCAAATATTTTGTAAAAGCTGGCTTGAACTTTTCTGAGAAGCTTTTTTCTACATCGCCTAAAGCGCAATCATTATCAAAGACAATAGGATTGTCTGGTGATACACTGCATGTAGTAGTTGATGAAACCGGCAGCTCTTTTAGTGTCTCGTAGATTGCTTGCTGGGTTGCTAGTTCTGCTGAGCTTTGAATGTAGAAGTGCGCTTCTCGGGCTTCGCTCTTTACATTCATGAAAGTTAAAGGGTTATCAAAGGTTGCTGTGAGTTGCTTATTTATGAAGAACAGGGCAAAGATTGTTGTAACTATGGCCACAAGCGCGATAAGCACAATAAATCCATCAAATACTTGTCCTTTTCTTTTCATTTTATTGTCCTCATTTCATTGGTTAGCTTCATTTACGGCTTTATTCACAATTAAAACATTACAAATCTCATTACAATTCTCAGAACTGTCTTGCAATAAGCAAATATTATATAAATTTATGAACGAAAATTCGCCACGAGGCAATTTTAGTGTTGTAGCGAAATCAGCAAGATCACCAAGATCATTTAACTTCTTAGTAGTTTTAGAATCAAGCGAAATCGGCCACTCTTCTTTTTTCCAACTTGCCTCTAAAACTTTTCCATCAATACTTAACTTGAATCCATAACATTTACCGTAGCTAAATTTTAGTGCGTTTGAAATTTCTTCTTTTATATTATTCTCATATTTGCTATCAATTGAATATAAAAGAGCTAAGTCTGCGATAGAAAGTTCTGAAAGTTCTCCATTTACATCTGCTTCAACTAGCTTGTTAAGCAAAGTTTCAACAGCTCTGCTATCTTCAACTAAAAGTCGTTTGTCCTCTATTTTGAAGTCTATGTTCTTAAAGGCTGTTGAAAAGAGCATAGCTACTATGATAAGAATTACCACGAAAAATATTACAAACATTAAAATTAATCCTTCAATAACCAAAGCTTTTTTATTCATTTTAAACTCTTTTAAACTTTTGCTAAAACTATTGAAATTTCAAGGGAGGCTGGCTCTGCTCCATCAAGTAAAACAAACTTCCTTGAGAGATGACAAAATGGTGCATGCTCTACCTTTACTTGATCCTCTATCTCACAAAGTGTAAAAAAGTAATCATAATCTTTAGTGGAAATTTCTTCAATCTTGTCTTTATATGAAAGACTTAACTTTATTCCTCCATTTTCATTAAAATTATAACATTGTTCAAGGCTGTCAACATTAAATTTTGTAAGTCTTACAACATCTTCATCAGACACGCAGTTAACTGCTCTATCTGCGAGAATAAACGCTTCTAAGGGAGAAGCGTCAACTTTAAGCTTTTGTGATAATATTAGAATTACTGTCAGTGCGATTGCTATCAATAAGCCTATTCTAAGTAGGGTAAAAAGTAATTCAGATATTCCAGTTATTTCTTCAGGCATTTTTAATTTCTACAACTAGCTCCTCTTTTTCCTTATCTTTAATTTCAAGCTCTTTAGTTGAATCTTTGAAAATTCGATAACTTCTACCGAAGATTGAATCTTTTTTTGTTTCTACCTTATCTGTTATCTCAACAGAATGCTCCTTCTGAGAGATCTTTAGAGTTGTTGTTGCAAAATTATCATTATTGTATACTTCATCTACCCACAAGGCGGTTTCAACTGTGTCGACTGCTTCGCGCAAAGCTTTTCTGTCTTTAAAAGTTCCGATAAAGTATATAATGGCAAGAAGAATTGCAGCTGCAATTAGTAAAAGGCCTACCGTGTAAAGGGGCTTTACTATTCCTTTTTTGTTCGTCTTTAGTTTCATGCTACAAATTTATTATAATTGACCATAACCAAGGTAGAGTATTTTATTTCTTTACATTTACCGCTATTGTAAGAACCTAGAGCTTTTTCAACGCTACCACATTTTTTAATCAGTTGCGCAAGATATCTTGTGCCAGCATCAACATTTTTCTTCGCATCAAAACGCTCATCAATCTTGAGCAAAGCAGCCTTGTTATTTGCGTACTCTTTTTTAAGCAGCTCTGCATATTTTGTTGTTGAACTTTTTTCCCAGCTGTTATAATAATTTTTAGGATCATGCCAAACTCGCAATCCGAGCGCTTCTGCTGTTTTAGGCATTAGTTGAACTAAACCAACTGCTCCTACATTACTAATCGCATGAGCATTTCCACCAGATTCAACTCTAATTAATGCTCTGGTTAGAGCAACAGAATTAAAATTATATTGCTGCTCTAGCGCAACAAGTTCTGAATTTATTGTAAGCTCAATATCATTCAAAACAAAAGTGGATACCTTAGAAGATGTTGGACCTGCACCGCTTCCAGTGCCGCTACTTCCAGTATCAGTGCTAGGTATTGTAAGTTCTCTCGGCTCTTCCAACTTTTCTGTGCTAACTAAAATGAATTTATCAGTCTTGCTTATAAAGAAATTATAGATGCCCTCTCCAAGCGGTTTAAACGTTTCTGTTTCTGAAGCCCTCACATTTTTCTCTACAACTTCACATAAACCTTTATTCTTACAATCTTCTCCAAAGAAGCCTTTTTTGCAAACACACAAACAATCATTACCAAAACAAATTTGCGGAGAAGTTTTGCCAGCATCAAATGCCTTCAAAATCCATCCAGAAGTAATCTGGCAGACTACAAATTCTACCTCTCCAATTTCTACTTTATCGATTCGCTCTGTTATCGCCTTAAAGCAACCTTTGCTAGGCTCAACTGCTTCTGGGAAGAGAAGAGCAGCAAATACTGTGCTACCTACATAAAGTAAAAGAAGGATAATAGGGATTGCAAGTAATATTTCTAATATTGCGGTTAGCGTGAGTCCTCTTTTTTTCATGCTAATTAAAGAGAAAGTTCTTTTTTAAATTTTAGGAAGTTAGAAGTTAGAAGCCAAAGGCGAGAAAGAGAAAGGCTAGGCAAATTAGCTATGGTTTTGGTATGTCTTCTAAGCCTCTTTGTGCAACGCCAAGATAATCTGCGATTTTTGCGAAAATGTCTTTATAAGTCCCAGTAACAAATAAGAGTATAATAACCAGAATAATTAAAATCAAAATAGTAACAACAATAACATTAACTGGCAAGTCTGCTTTTCTGTGCATTTTATGGTGTTGATTGTGTAGTACAGGTTCTTGGATATTTTTTAATATCCGAATCCTTTATCTTATCTTTTTGACAAGGGTCTGAGGCCAATATTTCATAACAATTTTGTTTTTTAATGTTGTTTTCACCAAGATTAACATTTAAACACTTAGCATAAGCGCTTACAGATTCTGTTTCACAGAAACTTTCACATTGCGCTCTAACAACATCGTAGCTTGCAGCCCCAGGCCTATAGAAAATCTCCTTAATCTGCTGCACTAGCTGAGCCATGCCACCTGCAAAAAAGGCTGCAACAATAACGAGAACAAGCAGAGCGAGAATAACTACTATAATTGTGTTAGTAGAAATCTCTACTCCTTTTTTATCAAGCGGTCTGAGTTTCATCCTCTTTTATTTAAAAGCTAAAGCTCAGCTCTTTTAAAACTTTTCGTTATAGACACTCTATCTTTTTACAGTTTGAGTCTTCTCTGAACACTGCTGTTTGAGCCACTTCTTCTGGGAAGAAGCAGTAAGGGTCTTTTTCAGCAAATCTTCTCTGCACTTCTTTGATAGAAGTAAATATCTGTAAGTTAAGAGAGCTTTCAACTGCCTCTCCTGTTTTGCCTGCTTCTCCAATTATGTTGAATTTTCCTACATAATCTCCTACATCAACATCCACTTTTCTCAAGTAGCTATACGTGGAGAATGTCTGTGGATCTGTGTTATGTTGAATGATTACATAATTGCCAAAGCCTTCTCCGCATGAAGAGTCATCTTCCTTACAATCTTTAGAAACATCGATTACGAAGCCGCTTGCAATAGGTTGAATTGCTTCTCCTTCTTTTAATGCAAACTCATCTCCTGTAGTATAGCCTCTTATTGGATCAGCAACATCATGGCAAGAGAATATTTCGGGCGAAGATATAGGCCATTGAGGCTCTAGTTTCTCTGTTATAATATTGCACCTTTCCTGCCTTGTTTTTGGGTTATACTCATAGTCACATTCAACTCTATCAAAGGCAACAGGCACTTCCTCACCCTTTACCTTTTCAAAGAACCAAACTGATGCAACATACTTATCTGCTTCTAGAGAAATACGGAATTTCTTAAAATCGCGAGTCAATGGATTTGGAATAAAGAGGATTTTTGCAACAACTG
>CAYICV010000004.1:0-9153 GCA_964362035.1 Candidatus Woesearchaeota archaeon
ATTATTGCCTATTTTTACATTTGAATGAATAATTGCTGATTTAGCTATCATTTTACTTAGTCCTAGTTTCCTTAGCCTATACTTAAAATAAATTAAGACTTTTAAATTTATCTTAAAAAAACTTCTCTGCCGGTTTCTGCTGACTCCTTCGCCGCAAGAATTATCTCAACTGCTTTTCTTCCTTCGCTGCCTGCTATCATTGTATTTGTTCTGCCTTTGAGAACATCTAAAACATTTTGATAAAATTTATGATGATTTGCTGCGCTGCCTTGATAATAGCCGTAGAGATTTGGATTAGTTTTTTCCCTTAAGCGAGGAGTTGGCATGCCCTCAACATTCCAGTGCTCAATCTCATTCATATATTGCCCCCCGATTTTTACGGTGCCTTTTGTACCGAGGATTGTTAAGCTTCCCTCAAAGTTTTTATCATAAACGCAAGTTGTGTATTCTATGCTACCTAAAGCTCCATTTTCGAATTTTATCAAAACAACCCCAGTATCTTCTGTTTCAATGTCATGCATAAAAGTGTCCATTTTTGCGTAGATACTTTTAACGTTTCCTCCCAACCAATGGAGTAAATCGACAAAATGAGAAGATTGGTTCATTAAAGAGCCACCATCTAGAGTTGATGTTCCACGCCATGCTGCTTCTTTATAATATTGATTTGTACGATTCCATAAAATGTGAGCTGAGAGCAAGTAAAGTTTACCCAATTTATTTTTATCAATTGCCTCTTTTAGTTTTAGAATTGGTTCGTTGTAGCGGTTTTGTTTAACCACAAAAAGTCGAACATTATTTTCTGCTGCAGCTTGAATCATATTATCACAATCTTCTATAGTAAGAGCCATTGGCTTCTCGCAGATAATGTGCTTTTTTGCTTTAGCCGCAGCAATTGCCTGCTTTGCATGCAAGCCACTTGGGGTACAAATACTAATGATATCTATATTATTGTCCTCTAAAAGTTCTACATAATCGTAATACGCCTTGGCACTAAATTTTGTGGCAAAGCTATCAGCCCTCTCTTTTGTTGAATCACAAACAGCAACTAATTCTACTTCTGGGTGATTTTTTAAGACTTCGCAATGTCTTTCTCCAATCTTCCCGCAACCTACAACAGCGAAATTAAATTTTTCTTTCATTTTATACTTAGTAGAAAATCTAGATATTTTTTAGCTATACCTTTCCATGGATAAAAAGGCAAAGTTTTAATATTTTTCTCAAGTTTTCTTTTGAGCTTTTTGTCTTTCATAAGTCTCAAAAGTCCTTCTCGCAAGTCGTTTGTGATGTAGGCTGTCTTATTGTGTGTTAAAAAGTACGAGATTCTATTTCTCCCCTTATATGCAAGCACAGCCTTGCCTGCTTTAGCATACTCCCATAACTTAAGATTTTCTTGATCTGCTGTTACTACACAGACATCAGCTGCTTTTAAGTAGCCTGCTATCTTTTCATGCGGAACTCTGCCTATAAAATGTGTGTTCCCGCCTGCAATCTTCTTAAGCTCTTCAGTAGGATGACCAATTAAGTAAAGCTCGCAATTTAAGCCTTTTACAGCCTCAATTATTCTATCAACCCTTTTATAAGGAGTTAGCTCACCTATATAGAGAATTTTAAACTTCCCTTTCAAGTTTGCTTTCTTTACTGTAAGATTAAGCTCAACACCATGTTGAATAAATTCAACTTTCTTTCCAAAAGTTTTTCCTTTATGTAGCAGATATTTTGATGGAGAAGTAACATAATTTGAATTCTTAATTACGTAGCGCTCAAGAAATGCTGCCAATCTGCCAAGCCTTGCAGAAAATATCTCATCATAATAATCATTCCAGTCATGAATCAAGGGTTGCTTAATCAATCCAAGTTTTTTGTAAATGATCGGAATCATTCCTGCAAAACCCGTTGAGATTATAAAATCTGGATCAAATTCTTTCTGAGTTGCATAGAACTTTCGCCAATCTTCTTTTGTTAAGTGCAGAACTTCGTGCCCAGCCTTTTCAAAGTAATAAGGCAAAAAATGCCATCTACCGGTATCTTGTTCCCTGAAATTTTTCTTTGCGTGATCTATGAGAAGAATCTTCATTTTTTCAGCTGCTACCTAGGGCCAATAGTATAACTCCCGATATTATTACAACTATCCCAAGCCATTTAAGTCTATTCATCTTTTCATCTAAAAATTTTTGTGAAAGTATGCTAACCCATATGTAAACAGTGGAAAGTGTTGGGAAAAGTATCGAAAGCTCACTAAATTTTAATGCTGTTAAGTATATAGCTGTTGAGATCATATAAAATAGAACTCCAAGCAATAGATTTTTATTAAAGAGGAATCTTGTTTTTAAAGAAAAATCTTTTGATGCCCTCTTTAGAAAAATTGCGCCGAATGCTCCAATTATTGTTCCAAATGCCACTGCTAAAATTGATAAAAGCTGAGTTGCCATCATTCTCCTCCTATACCGATTAAGGTCACGCCGATGAATATTGCAAGTACACCAATAAGTTTCCACGAAGTAAGCGGCTCGTTGAAGATAAAGTAAGCTAGAAAGGTAACCCAAATATACCCTAAAGCAAGAATTGGATATAAAACTGAGAGCTCGCCGCGCTTATAAGCTTGTAGAACAAGAAGTAAGGCTACTCCATAAAGAAGGAGGCCAAAAATTAAAAAGAAGTTTATTACACTTGCTAAATTTGTTATTGCGTCAACTCCTGTTTTTAGAAAAACTTGACCAAGAGAAGTGAAGATTGTACTAACTAAGACTAAAAATATAGCCAAGAGAGAGGTTTTTCTTTTTTTAATTTTCATTTTTTAATTAAGTTACGAAGATATAAAATATCTTCTTTTCTGATGCCCTTGATTAAGAATAAAGCCGTGAAATAGATCGCAGATGCAAAAATGATCTCCAAAATACCAACAAAAATTGTTGGAGAGGGAATTAAAAGGATTGCAAGTGCCATGATTAAACTTGCGATTATTGGTTTGTAAATCGATTCTGTCTTAATTTCTAACTTTAATTTCTTCACAGCAAGAATCCAAATAGCAATAGCTGAAATGTATCTGGTTGAAACTGTTGCTATTGCTGCGCCGAGCATCCCTAAATCTATTCTAAAAGAGGCGAAGTATCTTATCAATACATAATTTAAAACTACATTTAAAATCGTGGCTACTATAATAATTATTATTGGCTCCTTCAATCTTTCCTTAGCTTGAAATGCAATCATAAAGTAAGAGAGGGTTGCCATCTCAAATATTAAGAATGAAAGTAGATAAAGCGGCAAAGATGCTGGCAAATATTCTTTTCCGAATAAAACCGCTATAAAGGGAGAGGCTGTTAATGCCAAGCCGAAACATAAAGGAATAGAGATTAACGCGGAGAAATGGAAAATTTTTGAAAATGCACTTGCAAATTTCTTGCCTCTTAATTGGGTTAGGAAAGGAAAGACTACAAAACCCATAACAATTAGGCCTGCGATACCATCAACAATAGTTATTGCGGTTCTGTAAAAGCCCACATACTGTATTGGCAGTAAGGCTCCAAGAATTATCGAATCTGCGTAAACGATAAACATTCCTGAGAGACCCATAACTGTAAGCATAAGTGCGAAACGCAGAACCCTCTTTCTATCAATTGTTACAGTAGGACCTTTAGTCACAGATATAAATTTTTTGTTTAAAATAAAAAATGAGAAAATCAATGCTGCGAGAGTTGAGAAAGCCATTGCTGCAAGGACTCCAACAACTTTAAACTTTAAAATTAGGAGTAATATCGCGACTGGCGCCAGAATCAAGCGCAAAACCTGGAAGATGGCTTCTTTAACTGTTACATATTCAACTCTTTTTAAGGCGAAGAATAAGAAAGAAACAAAATCAAGCAGAGAGGAAAAAAACAAATAGAAGGAAGAAACTTGAAGCGGCATAACTAACTCTGGCTTCTTAAAAAAGTAAACAGCGAGAGGCTTTGCGAAAATGAATAATGCAAGCGAAAAAAGAAATGCCGCGAAAAACCTATATTTCAAAAGAAACTTAAAATAACTTCTTGCCTTTTTTTCATCTTTCTTACCAAGAGCTTCTGAAACATACCTTACGAGAGTGGATGCTAATCCAAAATCTGCTGCTGTTAAAACCAGAAGCGTAACAGAGAGTGTTAAACTATAGACACCAAAAAGTTCTGGTTGTAAAAGGCGTGCAACAATTATCGTGAAAATCAAACCTAAACCGCGACTTACTAGAACATTTAAGAAATTAAAAAAACTGCCCCTTAAAACTTCTTTTCCAATAGCTGATTTTTCGTTTTTTTGGTGAAGTTTTTTCTCAAAAAGGTTCATTTTATTCTTTTGCAATTTTCTCGACTATTTCTGCGAATGCAGGTCTTGTGATGAATACTCCTGCGGTGATGCCAATAATTGTAGTAATCGCAAAACCTTTAAGCAAGCCAGCGCCGGCCCATGCTAATGGAAGCATAGCAACAAAAACAGTTAGATACGCACCAAGAATAATAAAGAAAGCGCGCTTCATTCTTTCTTTCCAGCCATATATTCTTCCAAGCCTTGCTTCGTCTAGAATAACAATTTGGTCATCAACACCCGTACCAATAGCACCCAAAATGCCAGCAATGCTTGCTAAATCAAGATTCCATTTTATTAAAGCCGCTACTCCAAGTATTATAACAACTTCGCTCAACATTGTAAACAAAATTGGAAGTACAAACTTAATCTGCCTGTAACGGATGAAGATAACAACAACGACTGCTAAAAATGCAAGAAGGCTAACAAATAAAATATTTCTTGTAATCTGTTCGCCAATTATAGGTGAAACACTATCAAGTTTAACTATTTCCAATTTAAATGTCAAACTTCCTGTAATCAAGATCGTCTGCAAGCGATTCATATTTGCTTGAGCATCTTTTATTGCATCCTCTCTGCTTGTCCCTATACCACTGCCTGAAACAACAACTTGTGTAGCAACTATTCCCCTTAAGGTTTCTGAAATTTGAAGGGAATCGACAAGTTTGTCATCTACATATAAATCGAGAGTTTTGCTTAGATATCCCCCTGTAGAAGTTGAAAGATTAATTTCCAGTGTAGATGTTATATTTGCATGCCTATTTGCAGCATCTTCACTTAAAAAAACCGAGAACTGAAATTCACAGAATGTTTGCCCATTTGGATTGCATTGTCTTATGCCAGCGCAACTTGGATCAAGTCTACACACAGAAGTTATATCTCTCTTGCCTCCTATGAATACTACATCGTCTCCGATTTTCGCTTCAAATTTTCCTTGACTCCCTATTAAATCAGCTAAATCTCTTGGGGTAGCTCCTGGAACTTCAATGAGCACAAACCTCTCTCCACTTAAATCAGTTACCGGCCTTACTCTCACATCCGCCAAGCCATAGACGTTAAATCTATTTTCAATAATAGAAATCAAGTCGGAAAGCTCATCTTCGCTTACCTTTATCTCAGGCTTTACAAGCGCTCTGCTACCTCCTTTTAAGTCAAAACCTGCCTTCAATTTGCTTTTCGGAATTTCTACAACAACGATTTCAGGCTTTCCATCTTCTAAGAAAACATACTCTTTTTTTTCAGTCCTTATTACAATTTTATTTGAAATTGAGTCATTCAGCTTACTAATTTGATCTGCGTAATCTCCAATATTATTTATTTTTGCGGAATTAAACTCCTTTACTATCTCACTTGCTCGCAGGCCTGCGAGATAAGCAGAAGAATTGGTTTCAACACTTTTAACTAAAACTCCTTTTTTAAGCGTAGGGCTGATCGCTATCAATGAAATAATTAATAGGATAATCAAAACCCATAATCGCCAACCCATTCTTAGTTTCATTTTTATGTTGATATCTTTGTTTTAAACTTGCTTGCCTTCTCTTTCTTCTCCGTTTAACATCTTACTTTTGTTTTTTATCTAAATAAATTTTTAGTATTGCTGAATTGAAAATCCATGTATTTATTATGTCGAAAACTAATCCTATGGTTAATATTAAGAATATCTCTTTTAATATCGGAGAGATAACAAAAAAATATGCAACAAAAAAGGCCGCCATGCTTGCAAAAGTCATTGTTAAGCCAGTATGCATAGCATCTTTGAAGCTCTCCTTAAATTCCTTTTCTCTTCTTTTAAGAACCCTTGTTGTTAATAAGATATCTGTATCTACACTATAACCAATTAACATCAAAAATGCTGCAATCCCTGCTGTCGAGATTCTAATGTCAAATAGGCTTAATGTTGCAAAAGTTGCTAAGATATCTGCAAAGGCTGCAAAAATAACTGCAAATGCTGGAACAAAAACCCTGAAGAGAATTATAATTGCAAGTGACATAAATAAGAATGCTATTACAATTGCTTTTATTAATTGCGAGGAAAAAGCTCTCCCAAGTGCAGCGCCTGTTATCTCTATAGTAGAATTGTCCTCATCAATCTCTATGCTTAGCTCTTTTGAAAGCTCTTCTTTTATAGCAGCAAACTCTTCTGATTGAGTCTCAATAGTTATGCCAACTTGTCTCCCTGTGCCAATCTCACTCAATTTTCGAACAACCGTTTCTCCAAACTTGCTTGAGAGCTTACTCTCCAACTCTGGCAAATTGAGCTCTTTATCTGTATAGACCGAGATGATTGTGCCGCCTGTTAAGCTTATGTCCCTCTTTATCACTTCTCCAGTAGCTTGATACTTAAATACGAGGATTGCTATCGAGATTACTAACAGAAGAAGGGGAATAAAAAGCAACTTCTTATAATGTTTTACGAAAAAGGACGGATAATCTGGTATTTTCCATGCTAGCTTTCTTTCAGCCACCTTTTCTGTATCTGCCTTTGGCTTTTCCTTCTCCCCTCGCCCTTCTTCCTCTATCATCCACTTCTCTATTTAGATGCTTTTAAATATTTTTTTAATCAAAAATCGCAAAATTTAAAACAAAGGCTTTTTTAGAAAGAAGATGCGTCAGTGGTCCAATGGCTAAGACAATGGCCTTCCAAGCACCTTCTTTAAGAAAGAAGCTGCACCAAGAAAGCTAAAAGAAGATGAAGAGAGCCATTAATCTGGGTTCGAGTCCCGGCTGACGCATTAGTCCTTTACAATGAAAGAAAGAATACTTATCATGGTTGCACACAGTGATGATCAAATTGTAGGAGCTGGCGGAACAATTGCAAAGTATTGTGACGAAGGCAGTAAAGTTAAGGTTGTAATCTTTTCTTCTGGCGAAAAGAGCGTACCATGGCTTAAAGAAGAGGTAATTAAGAGAAAGAGGATTAAAGAAAGCCAGAAAGTTAGCAGGGTGCTTAAGTGTGAGGTTAAATTTTTAGGATTGCCTGATTTAAGATTGGGCGAGAATATAGAGGACGCCACAAAAAAGGCTGAGGAGATAATAAAAAAATTTAAACCAAATAAGATTTTTACTCACAACAAGTATGATACGCATCCAGACCATAGAGCAGTTTACGAGGTGGTAACAAAGGCTTTAAAGGGGAGGAAGCCCCAGATTTTTACTTTTCTCGTTTGGAATTTATTTAATCCAAAGGACTCTGCAGTATTTTACGTGAATATCGACGATTTTTTTGATAACAAAATTATGGCTTTGAAAGAATTTAAAACTCAAAGATTAATTTTGTGGTTATTCTACCTGCCGATATATATTAAAAACAGGCTTGCTGGAATTAAAAATAGATGTAAATATGCAGAAATATTTTATGTAGAAAATGCATAAAAGATTACTTGTAGTTGCTGACTTGCTTTTCCCGTACAATGGGATAACTAAAACCTTGTATGAAGTCTTGCCACGCCTTAAGGATTTTGATGTCACTCTTCTCTATCCGGAGAAAGGCAAAAAATTTAATGTTGAAAGGGTTCATGAGGTTATTATCCCATATAATATAAGATTTGTTGGTTTGCCAATAATAAAATTCGGCAGGAAAGAAAGAGAATTGGTTGAGAAAGCTGTTGCAGAGGCTGATATTGTTTGGGTTCAATTTATTTCTCCGCTAAGCATGCTCGCTATTAATTACGCAAAAAAGCATAATAAGAAAACTGTTGCGTTCCTGAATATCTTTGAAGAGGAACTTTTCGCTGCGAATGTTTTTGCCCTCCTTAAGCCTCTAAAGCCAGCTATAAGAAAAGTGGCAAATTCGTTTTACAACAAATGCGACTTAGTTATTGCACCTTCTAAAAATGTTAGGGATGAGGCAAAGAGAAGAGGCACGAGAGTAAAATTTAGAATTGTACCTTTGGGTGTTGATTCTAAAAAAATAACCATGACGAAAGAAAAAGCCAGGGAGATTGTTGGAATTGAAAAAGACAGATTTGTTGTAGCTTATGTAGGAAGGCTTAGCGGAGAAAAGAACATTGATACCTTACTTAAAGCTTATGAAAAGTTTAAAGAGATGCATGAGAACGCATCCTTGCTTCTTGTTAGCTACGGAAAAAAATCTGAAATGAAAAAGATAAGAAAATTAAAAGATGTCAAAATTACTGGTTATGTTAATAAAACATTGCCTTACTTAGTTGCATCAGACATTTTTATTTTACCATCATCCACTGAAACAACATCTTTAGCAACTCTGGAAGCGATGTCCGCTGGCCTGCCGGTTATTGTTACTAGAGTTGGATACATTGTAAGATATGTCAGAAACATGCATAATGGCCTATTTTTCGAGATTAATGATGTTGACGATTTAGTTAAGAAGATGCTGCTTCTTTGTGAGAATGAAACACTAAGAGCCGAATTGAAGAAGAATGCGATGAAGACAGCGAGAAATTTTAGATGGAGTAGAACCACAAGAGCTCTAGAAAGTATCTTTATTTCATTACTGCATGAAAAGCGTAGATGAAACTGCCTGCAAACCATGCAAATGGTTTCTCTGACTTGTAAAACCATCTTTTTACGGGCTTTCCATTCTGCTCATAAACTTCGTAGCAATTTTGATATTCAATTATTTTAGAAGAAATTTTTTCTAATGTTTTTACCGCTTCCTTTTTGTCATATTTTTGCAAAGCAACTGCATAAAAGCAAGAAATCCAAGGCCATAACATGCCACTATGATAATCTGCGAAGCCGAGCAGAATATTTGGTAGATAAATTCTTGTAAGAGGGTAAGCTGGATAGGCTGTTTTTAAAGCAAAGCCCTCATTCATTTTAAGCTTCTCTATTATTTTGCTGATT
>CAYICV010000004.1:9163-13133 GCA_964362035.1 Candidatus Woesearchaeota archaeon
TGAACCTTATTTTTATCAGCTATCCACAGAGCAGCTAATGCGTTTCCAGAAGAGGAGAAATAATTTTGCTGTTTGCCATTCTCAATCCAGTCTGCATAAAAATTGCCGTTCCAGAATTTTTTGTTGATCACTGCCTTTACTTTTTCGGCTAGTCTTTTATATTTCGCATCTTTTGAGATGAAATAACAATCAGTAAGAGCCTTAAAATGCAAAACATTTGTATAAAGCACCTTACCCCTCTTGTAAGTTCTGTCGTCCCAGGTTGTTAAGCCTCTGTCTTCTAAAAGTAAATCGTTATCGATGTCTTGCGAGAAGTTCCATTCTACTGCTGCTTTAATTTTATTATAATTTTTCTTAATGAAAATTTTATCTCCGCTTGCTTTGGCATAATTTGCAATCGCAATAATAAAAAGAGAGTTGCAATCTGTTGCCTTCAAATTGTTTGGCAAAATTGTATCAACCGTATAGCGTGCTTTCATTTCTCGCTTTCCTTTGCCTTTAATCCCAAGCATCTTTGGAATTAAGTTATAAGTTCCAATGCGAAGTGGGATTTGGCCATCATCTGCTTGATACTTTAGAAAGAGTTGCAAATTTTTCTTTACAATCTCGAAATCTTTCAGCTTGCATGCCCCAAAAGATGCAAAGAAGCTGTCGCGAGCCCAGTAATCAGAGAACTGATGTTTGCCTGCGAGGATACCATTTTTGCTGTAGCATTCTCTTAGACATTGAACTGCAATTTTGTAAGCTTGATACAACGCTTTCATTTGAGTTAAACGCCCCTGGGAGGATTCGAACCCCCAACCTACAGCTTAGGAGGCTGCCGCTCTATCCAAATTGAGCTACAGGGGCTTAAAAATAAAAAGAGGAGGATATTAAAATTCTTGTCCTTGTTTATTGCAATTCAATCCTTTTTCTTCTATGCAATGCTTTAAGCAAATATCTACCAAGTCTGCTCTTCTTCTTTATTACAGCTTGGCCGATATCACCTATATTAATTGGACTAACAGGTTTGCCATCTATAAGAAGAGTGAATCTTCCTGGTTCTGCTGGGATAATTATATCTCTTTTTGTTTCCTTAATTTCCGCTCTGCTCACTTCTGATCCACTCGTTTCTGTTTCTCCTCTTGCTTTGGCCCCTCTGTCTCCTCTGCCTTCTCTGCCCCCTCCGCTAGTTGCTATAGGTACAACAACTGTTTCCTCTCCATACTTATAAAGTTCATAGTAAAGTTTCTCTGTTGTAAAATCTCTTACCTCAATAACTGGCCTGACTAAATCTGCTTCATGCATGCCGCTTGGCACTTTTACTTTTAAAGATAAAGTTAAAACAGAATGGACTTTGCCTGCATCAATAAAGATTATCGTATCAACTATGGAAGGAATCATGCCTACTTCCAATCTACCTATGAAACGTTGAATTGCGTCTATTGGAGAGGCTGAATGCAGTACTCCTATGCATTCGCTTCCTGCTAAACGCAAGTCTGTGTAGAGTGTGAAATCGGGAGTATCACGCATTTCATCAAAGATTATGTAATCTGGCCTGCTAAGAAAGAGTATGTCGTGTATGTCTGCTGAGGAGGCGAAGTTCTTGCTGTACTGTGTAATTTTTGTGGGCAACTGTAAATCTCTTGGCGATTCAACCGTTTTAACAATAAATCCTTTTTCTGCATAAAATTCTGCAAGTGCTTGAACAAAAGTGCTCTTGCCACTTCCAGGCTCACCTGAAACAATTAAGCCTCTTGCCTTTTCAAGTCTCTGAAGCATTGTATCTTTAAGATTATAATGCTCCAACATAAATTTGCGTAAAGGCTTAACTGCTGTTATCTCCAAACCATCTGCAAGCGGGGACTTAACAATAACGATTCTATACTGCCCATATTGCACTATTGTCAAACTTGGCCTTGAAATTTCAACAAAGGCGTTTTCTGTAATGCGTGCTTTCTCAACTATCTCTTTTGCCATTTTCTGTAGAAATTCTTTTGTAAGTTTTTTGTTGCCAAGTTTTGCCAAATGCCAGTTTCCTGGCATACCTTTCTTGCCGTAAGGAAAACTCTCTTCCTTAAGATGCACGCTCATAACATCCTTTTCAAAATATTTTTCTATACTAAGAGCTTTACGCAGTTTCCTAATTTTAATTAACATAACGGCCATGCCAAAAACTTCTGCGCTCTTTGCCTGAACATAATCTGCTGTTACAAGCGTTGCTTTATTTCTTGCTGCTAATTCTTTTACGATTGAATCTATCTCTCCAAGTCTAGCGTGCCTTATCTGCCCTGCTGCTGGCCTTAAGCCTTGAAATTCAAGCTTTATTTTCTTTTCTTTTGCAAGATTATATAATTCTGCTAACTCATCAAAGCCTATAAAACCAGTCTCTTGATTTGTGTTTGCCTGATGTTCTAGCTCGGCAAGAACTGCGTTAGGAATAATTATATTGCCTCTTAACTTACCTTTCTTTATCTGCCGAGAAGCAACTCTCTCAATAATCACAGAAGTATCTAGAACGTAGCTTTTGCTGTCAAAATCCTTGTGTGCATTATTTATTCTTTTTCTTTTCATTTTCTCATATTATCTAAAGAGTATATTTAATTCTTTGGAGTGCGGGGAGCAGGGTTCGAACCTGCGTAGGCACTAAGCCAATGCGTTTCTTATTTCTTGGTGCAGCTTCTTTCCAAGAAGGTGCTCTTGAGCGCATCCCGTTTGACCGCTCCGGCATCCCCGCATGCGGTATGGCTTATAGAATTAAATTTACTTTATATTTCTTCTTGCTTCTTGCGCGCTTTACTTCCCTGACGCGCAACATATGCTTCCAAAGTAAGGAATTTGGGACATAAATTATTTCTCTTCCTGATTTAATCTTTGCTTCTGTCGCATTAATCTCTAATATCTTTCCAGAGATGTTTTCAAATTTTATATACTGGCCTTTACGCAAAGCCCTTCTCTCGAGCATTGCTCCTGCCATAACGTTTGGAATAAAATCCTTGAGCACTAAAAAGACTACTGCTGCCATGAACACAAGCAAGATTATGATTATGGCATACAAAATTTGGGTTGCGATGCCTAGATTTATTAGCGCGAGGATTACGCTTATGGCGTAGATGAGATAAGCTACTACCCTTGCTGCGATTAAATCTATTTGAAATTTAAAATATCTGCGCAATTCAAGTTCTACAACAATCCTCCTTACAAACTTGCCCGCGAGGGTGCCTAGAGTGAAGCCTAAGGCTAAGATTACGATTGCTACAAGTAACTTTGAAAATGTGAATGGCATTTTTTTCTGAGGAGAATTGGATTTAAAAGCTTAATTAGTAAGCAAATTCTTTATCAAAATATTTTTAAACGAATTCAACCTAAAACAGTTAATGGAAACGCGTGTATCTAAAATTAGATATTTGAGCAGAATAAAAGCGTTAAGATTCAAAGGATATTCCTACGGTGAAATATCTAGAAAGATAAATAGGTCAAAAAAATTGGTATGGAGTGTTGCTAAAGACGTCCAATTTTCTAAAGAAGGCTATAAGAGATATCACAGCAAAGTTATTGGCCTCCAAAAACAAATCAAGAAACAAAGGGGGAATTTGACACCACAAAAAGCAAGAATTTTGGGGCATTTGTTATTTGATGGATCCGTATATAAAAAGGGCTATCATTATTTCATTAAGTATGTCAACTCTTCGAAACAACTCGTAAAACAGTTTATACACGATATTAGAGGGATCTATGGAATTTCACCTAGTTCATTTGAAATAGGTAGAGGTAAAGTTTACTGGTATAGGGTTGCTTTCAAATCCAAAGAACTTTATACAGACCTACTAAAATATTGCAAAACTTATTCTACAAGCGATAAACGAGCCTCAATTCCGGAAGAAGTTTTATATGGAGAGAAGAAAATAAAAATAGAGTTTGTTAGAACTTTTTGGGAAGATGAAGGTTATGCAGCAAAAGATTTAAGGCTTTGTGGAAATTCTAGAAGTAA
>CAYICV010000005.1:0-13111 GCA_964362035.1 Candidatus Woesearchaeota archaeon
TAGTAAGGCCCAACAAACTTTGTTGGATTTTTGAAAGCATAATCATGATTGTTAACAACAACTTGTGTTAGAATGCTAACAACAGCTTTATTGATGTGATGCTTTCTTAACTCATTTCTCAACGCTTGCTCAATTATGTAGCCAATTTCAGCTTCTGTTTCTGCAACCAAGACATCTAATGGAAGAGAATAAGTCTTTCCAAGTGCTTCCTCGACTCTTATTAGCGCAGCTCCAACTTGTGGGCCATTTCCATGGGTGATAATTAAGCTGTAATTTTTTGCTAAAAAAGAAATTTTTCTAATTGTTTTCTCAACATTCCTATACTGTACAGAGATGTTCACCTTTTCCCCTTTTCGTAATAGGGCATTGCCACCAAGGGCAATTATGCAGCTTTTCATTAAGTATTCTAGCCTAAACAATTTAAAAACATTTATAAATACAGATTAACAAAAAAGAACATAGCATATATAAGAAGAAGTTAGCTAACACTGCTTCTGACTTGATATGTTAGATGAATAAAATTTAAGGTAGTTAAATGGCATTTAGAAGATTTGACGAAGCAAGAGAAATGCACAAGATTAAGTGCAGCGACTGCGGTAAAGAGGCTGAAGTTCCTTTCAAGCCTTCTTCTGACAGACCAGTTTACTGTAGAGATTGTTTCGCCAAGAGAAGAAGATATTAGAAGTTAAGAAAAGTAAGAAATAGATAAAGGATTTCTTAGAGAATTTTTTTATTTCTTTTCTTTTTTCTTTTTTATTTTGTTAGCCAGCGCTATCTCAGCTTAAGCCTGTAATCTTTTCCGAATCTTATGAGCCTTGCTTGCTCCTTGCTCTGTTGGATATCAATAACATCTCCAATTCGTAGAGAAATAACTTTTCTATTGCAATCTGCGCAGATAATGCCAGGCCCTCTCAAAATCTTTACTCTTACTTTAGCATTTCTGCCAATAAGTCTGCTTCGCTGTTTTTTTGTTGAATTGTTAAACGCGATTCCTAAGCCCCTAGAAAATTTCTTTCCTGTTATGCTTGCGAAGTAAGCTGCTGAGCCATGCGGAGTTGCAATAACTAAGCCATCTCCGATAACTCTAGAGGCAACATTCTTCCCATTCAAAGCAACGCTAAATCGCAATGCCGTTGGAGGCTTATAATGAATATTGATATCATTTAATGCAAGCAACTTTTTCTTTCCATTAATAGCAGCTTCAATCTTTGGCAGCTTAGTAATCCTAAACCCCCCGTTCTTTAGTCTATTAACAAAAGTTAGTCTATGCCTCTTCGCAGATCTACATTTCTTACATTTTTTTTCATGCTTCAAAAAGAGCTTTGGCGCTCCAGGAAACTTCTGCTCTGCAAAAAGCAAACTGCCTTCTCTACCAAGAACAATAACCGCATCAGGCTTTTTGTTTACTATTTTAATTTGAGCTTTTTGTAATCCATCTTTAAAATCTTGAGCCACTTCTCTTGTATAAGGCTCGTTCAGACTTACTAAAGCTACTCTGTTAACTTTCATTTCCTCTTTTCTTTCATTTAACCTTTTCCCTTGATCTAAATTGACCGCCACGTTTGTAAACTCTCCATTTCCTCTTCAATCTCTTCTCTTTCTTGCTCTTCCTTTGTTGCGGAACTGCGTAATCTTGCATTTTCTTTTTGTTTATCTCTTTTTTAATCTCTTTTATTCTTATCTTTTATTTATTGAAACATAATTTCTTTCTTCAGCTCCAACATATTTTGCCCTTGGTCTGAAAATTCTATTGTCAGCATATTGCTCAAGCAACTGAGCAGCCCAGCCCGACATTCTGCTTGCAGCAAAGATTGGAGTGAAGAGTGAGGGAGGAATATCAAGATAAGTATAAACACTTGCGGAGTAAAAATCAACATTCACAAAAATACCTTTCTCAGTTAGCTTCTGTTGCGAGGACATGAAATCCTCAATTTTCTTTGAAATTTGATAGAGGCTATTGTTTCCATTATCGCCTGCTTTCTCTGCAAGCTCTTTTGAGTATCTTTCAAGAATTGTTGCTCTTGGATCTTTTGCCTTGTAAACGCGATGCCCAAAACCCATGATGCGCTCTTTTTTCTCAATTTTCTCTCGTAAATAACTTTCAACTCTTTCTGCACTTCCAATTTCTCGCAACATTTTAATCACTTGCTCATTTGCGCCGCCATGCCAAGCCCCTTTTAGCGCACCAATTGCAGAAGTTGTTGCAGAATAAATATCACTAAGTGTGGAAGCAGTTGCTCTTGCTGTAAATGAAGATGCATTTAACTCATGTTCTGCATGCAAAATTAAGCAGATATCAAAAACACGAGCATGAAATTTATCAGGTCTCTTGCCATGCAACATGTAGAGGAAATTTGCAGCAGTGTTCAAGCCTTTCTTCGGTTTGAGTATTTTTTCTCCTTTCGCAACTCTTCCAATAGAAGCAACAATTACAGGCAACTTTGCAATCAAATTAATTGATTTATCAATTAAAGCTTCTCTGCCTAGGGCGTCGGCGTCTTTATCATATAAGCCGATAGCAGAAACAACTGTGCGAAGCGTTGACATTGGCTTCTCTGCTGGAAGAATTTTGATTAACTTAACAATCTCTTTTGGTAACTCTCTCTGCTCTTTCAGCTTGATTTCAAATTCTTTCAACTGCTCTTTTGTTGGTAGCTCACCATATAAAAGCAAATAGCATGTCTCTTCAAATGTAGACTTCTCAGCTAAATCGTGAATATTATAGCCTCGATAGTGAAGAATTCCCTTTAAGCCATCAATTGTTGCAATCGCAGATTCAACTGCATAAATCCCTTCTAAGCCTTTTGCAACTTCCATTCTTTCTTCTGCTTAATTATTTATTTAAATCTTTCCTTAAAAATTCGATTTGCTTCTTTATTGAATCAGCAGCTTTTTCAAATCCTTTTCTTTCCTCTTCACTTAACTTGAGCTCAATAATCCTCTCAACTCCGTCTTTGCCTAAAATTACAGGCACTCCAATAAAAATTCCACTAGCTCCATTTTCTCCGCTTACATAAGCAGAGCAGGGAAGAATCCATTTTCTGTCATTTAATATTGCATCAACCATTTGCGAGACTGCGGTTGCAGGCGCAAGTGCTGAGCCGCCACTTAATACAACTATCTCCGCTCCCGCATTTTTTGTTCTTTCAATAATTTTTGCAATCTTCTCCTCATGCAAGATTTCTGTGAGAGGCCTTCTATTAACAAAAGCATGACTTATTATTGGAATCATGTCATTATCGTGGCTGCCTAAAATAAAAGCATCAATCCCCTTAGCATCTACTTTCAATTCTTCAGCAATAAAAGCCTTAAAACGAGCAGTGTCCAGAATGCCAGCCATGCCCACTACGCGGCTTTTCGAAAATTTGCTTGCTTCAGCAGCAACATAACACATAGCATCAAGAGGATTTGTTACAACGATAATTATTGCATTTGGCGAGTATCTTGCAATCTTTTCACAGACTTCTTTTACAATCTTTGCATTAACTTCAAGCAGCTCATCTCTTGTCATTCCTGGCTTTCTTGGCAAGCCGGCTGCTATTACACAAATATCAGAATCCGCTGTGTCCTCGTAATTTCCTGAAATAATTTGTGTAAAATTTCCATAAACAAACATTGATTGCTGCAAATCAAGTGAAATGCCTTTAGCCTTTCTCTCATCATTATCAACTACAACTACATCTGCAATTTTGCTTAATGCTAAACAAAGTGCAATAGTGCTTCCAACTCTGCCTGCAGCTCCGATTACTGATATCTTAGCCATCTTTAGAAAAAGAACAGCACACTTTTAAATTTTGTTAATAGTGTCAATCAATATCAATCTGCGCCTTCTGCAATCTGCCAGAATAATCAAATTAATCTTATTACTTCATTAGTAGAATAAACCTTCACATGCCTTTGCTCTTTTAACTTTTTATCGTCACTCCAAATTGCACACTTAAGCTTTAATGCAAGAGTAAAGTAAAGCACGTCATCTGGATCTGGGGAAATTTCTTTTGCTTCTTCCACATAATCTTTAACCTCTTCTATAGGAATAATCTTGATATTTGCTAATCGTATTAACTTACGTAGTTTTTCAATTAGTAATCCTTTTGAAAGCCCAGTTTTCTCGGATATCTCATCTATATTATTAAAGAACTCTTCAAAGAAAAATTCCACCGTATATAAGGAAAATCTATTATTTAACAGAAGCTCTCTTGTTAAGCCTTCCTCTTTTATTAATGCAGAAAAGAGAATGTTAGTATCCACAACCAAATCCATCTTATTATAAAAAACCCGCCTTTCTATATCTTTCTGCAACGGCCTTATTAACTTTTCTTCCTAACCTTATAGCATCCTCTTTTGTTAGCTTGCTTTTTGATAATAGCTTATTCATTTCCTCTAAGAATTCTATTTTCTCCTTTATAGCTTCTCTCGCTACCGAACTCCAATTAATATGCTTAAATTTGTCCATTTCTTTCTTTAACTCTTCTGGAACTGCTAAAGTTATGCTTACCATTTTACTAACGTAACTATGTTTATTATGTTTATTACGTTTAAATATCTTTCGCTTTTATTCAACATCAATCTGCGCCTTCTGCAATCTGCCACTGTAATCTATATAAACAGTTTTCATCTCACTAAATTCATCAATGCCAAGAATGCCGCCCTCTCTCGCATTGCCACTCTGCTTAACTCCTCCAAATGGGAGATGCACTTCACTGCCTATTGTAGGAGCATTAATATAAGTAAGGCCAGCTTCAATCTTTTCAATTGCTTTCATCGCATTTCCGATGTTAGCAGTGTAAATAGAAGAGCTTAGGCCATATTCTACTGAATTGAAAATTTCAATCGCATCATTTAATCCTTTTGCCTCTATAATATTAAGCACAGGCCCAAAAATCTCTTCTTGGCAAGTGCGCATGTCAGTTGTAGAATTAGTAAAGATTGTTGGCTCATAAAAGTAGCCCTTGCCTTTAATTTTAACAGGCCTTCCACCATGCAACAACTTTGCCCCTTCTTTTCTGCCAAGCTCAACATAATAATGAACTTTCTTAACTGCTGCTTCATTGATAAGCGGCCCGACATCTATACCTTTCTGATATCCTGCTCCAAGTTTTAACTTTTTAACTCGAGCAAGAAGCATCTGCTCAAATTTTTTCTTCACAGCTTTATGCACAATTACTCTGCTTGCTGCAGTGCATCTCTGCCCTGTTGTGCCATATGCGCCCCAAATAACCCCATCAACTGCCAGCTGCAAATTGGCATCATCCATAACAATAATTGCATTCTTACTTCCAAGTTCAAGTGAGACTTTCTTGATGCCAGCATTCTGCATAATCCATTTTCCTGTATCACGATGGCCAGTGAAAGAAACTGCTCTCACTTTTTTGTTGCGCACAAGTTCTGCTCCTACATCCTCTCCGCTTCCTGTAACAAAATTAACAACTCCAGTTGGCAATCCAGCACGAATAAGAATCTTAACAAGCTCAAGTGCACAAAGCGGAGTATCAGAAGATGGTTTAAACACAATGCTATTTCCACAAATGATCGCAGGCATTAATTTCCATGCAGGAATTGCAATTGGAAAATTCCAAGGAGAAATGCAAACTACAATGCCAATTGGCCTTCTTACAGTCATTGCAAATTTATATTGCAGCTCGCTTGTTGTTGTATAGCCAAACAATCTTCTGCCTTCTCCAGCCATATAATAAGTCATGTCAATTGCCTCTTGAACATCTCCTCTGCTTTCATCCAGAACTTTTCCCATCTCTGTTGCAACAACTCGTGCAAGCCTCTCCTTTTCAGCTTCCATTATTTGCGCAGCCTTGTAGAGAACCTTAGCACGCTTAGGTGCTGGAACTTCTTGCCATTTATGAAAAGCATCCTCAGCAGCATCAATCGCTGCTCTAGCATCCTCCTTAGTTGCTTTCTCAAAAGAAGCAATCTTCTCTTCGGTAGCAGGATTCAGCGAGAAAAAAGCTTCTTTATTTTTTGAACTAACCCATTTACCTCCAATATAAAGCTTATATTTTGGAATTGCCATCTCCTCTTTTCCTCTTTCAAAACCGAAAGGAATTTAAGTATTTAAAATTTGCCTTAATTTAAAATGTATGAACCAAAAAGCTTAGATGAAGTAGATAAAATACTTTCATCTCTCTCACATGGGGATTTTTTTCTAATGGAACGTTCAAGAAACCAAATTACTGTTTCTAGATATTATGGACATACTCGTGAAACAGATTTTGATAGAAGTTATCTAAAGTTAGAGCCAGGAGACTTCGGATTTTTAAATATTAATCATGGATCTTTAAGCCGTAGCAACTTTACGTATGAAAGGGAAATTGATGGTGTTTTAAAGGTTATAGCAGGCGAAGAAGAAATAGATAATAAATTTAGGGAACTTAGTCTGCCTAAGTTGCGTGATGTTTTAGATAAGTTAGATTAAACCAAACAAACAAGAGGCGGCTTCTTAAGCAATTCCTCAAGAATTAAGATTGTGGCTTCAATATCCTTAAGAGAAGCAACGCCGATAGAAGTATGAATATTTCTAATAGGAATGCAGAGCACTGAAGATGGAATGCCTCCAGCAGTAGTTTGAATTGTTGCTGCATCAGTTGAGCCTTCTTCCACTGCCTCCAATTGATAAGGAATCTTTCTTTTCTTTGCAGCATCTCTGAGCCAACCATTTATACATTTATTTGAAATAAATTCTCCATCTTTTATAGTGATACAAGGTCCTTTATCAAGAAATCGTGAAGGCTCTGCAAAGCTATCGTTTGCATAAGTAGTATCAACAACAACGCCCCAATCAGGATGCAAATTAAATGCAGAAGCTTTAGCTCCTCTCAAGCCAATCTCTTCTTGAACTGTGAAAACATAATAAATTTCTGCTTTATTTTTAATCTTTTTCAAGCGCTTTGCCATTTCAATCAAAACATAGCAGCCAGTACGATCATCAAGCGCTTTCCCAAAAATTAAATCTTCATTCCCAAAACAACATGAGAAATTTTCAAGTGCAACATAAGTACCAATCTCAACTCCTAACTCTTCCAACCTTTTCCTACTAAGTCCAGTGTCAATGATTACCTCTTCTTTTTTTGGAACTTCTTTATTAAGTTTTCCAGCAGAAATCTCAGCTGTTGTAATCACTCCATGCAACTTTGCCTTTGCTGTCTTGATGTGAGCAGTTAAGCCAACAATTGTTAAAGTATCAACATCTCCAATGTAAGTGCAATAAATAAATCCTTTCTCACCAATGCGTTTAACCATTAATCCAACTTCATCCATATGTGCAGCAAGCATTATGCGAGGCTTATCCCCCTTCTTAATCCCAATCAAGTTACCCATTCTATCAATGAACACTTCATCAACATAAGGCTTAATAGCCTGCCTAATTATGTCTCTGACTTCTTCTTCATTTCCAGAAACGCCATATGCAGTAATAAGCTTATGAAGCAATGTTTTGTCTATCGCCATTTCCTCTTTTTTGCCTCTTTTAGTATCTTTTATTAAATTGGGAAGCAAAATCGTTTTAAAAATTTTGCTTTAATCTAAATCCCGACTTTTCTCTCAATTCTTTTCATCCTCTCTTCATGATAAGCATACTTTCTCGCCAATCCTCTCCGCTTCAATTTCTGCCATCTCAAATAATTCCTTAAGATTAAACCAAGAAAAACGCCGGAAAATATTCCAGCGAGATGCGCAGCATTAGCAATTCCACTCGGCAATCCAGACAAGTAGGAGGAAAATCCAGCAAAATCAATCAAGCCCCATAAGATTCCAGCAATTATCATAGGCATTGGAACTCCAAATGCCCATACAAGCATGAATGGCTTTAGCACAACTAATGCTCCAATAATACCATAAATTGCTCCGCTTGCTCCTAAACTTGCTGGATAGAAAAATGCTGCTGCAATGCTTGCGATTATTCCTGTGAAGAGGAAAATAAAAATGAACCGCGCAGAACCAACATGTTTTTCCAAAAGGCTTCCGAATAAGAAGAGGGCAAACATATTATAGAGGAGATGCACAATGCTGCCATGCAAGAAAATTGAAGTAAGCAGAAGCCAAGGCCTGCTCGCAATCTCGGATGAAACAAGTGAGAAGCTTTCAGTTACTTGTGGAAATATTACTTGTATGATAAAAATCACGAGTAGCAACAAAGAAAGTTTTAATGCAATCCATTGGAATTTCTTTTGCCTTTTCATTTGTTGAGCCCGAAGATATAAATATAAGACAGCAGCAACAATTTAAGATTCTTTTTCAACACTTTAAAAATAAAATAAAAAAGAAAAAATCTTAATTAAAGGAAAAACTTCAGGTGCTACTCACTTATTTCTTAGCTATCTTGCAAGCTCTGATATGTACCCAAAGTTTCTTTGTCATCTGCGAAGGCGCAACAGGTGAAGCACCGAAAATCTGCTTTGCTGTGTGCGGGCACTTTCCGAAGTTAATCGTGTAACCCCCGAATGCCTTCCCTTTCCTTTTTCCTACTTTTTTCGCTCTTTTTTTAGCCATTTTAAATTTTTCTTATTTCTTAGACGTAGAGGGGCTTTTTATATTTTTTCCTTTTGTCGTTTCGGCAGCATTCGGCAGCTTTGCTAGAATTTATAAGTTTTTCATCAATCTTATACGCATGTTAAGATGTGATACTTGTGGAGAAGAAGTAAGCGAAGTTAGCAGAATAGTTGCTGATGCAGGTTACGATGCAAGTTTAAAAGAGCCAAAGTACAATTGTCCTTCGTGTTTTAATGAAAAAAATCTGCGTAGGGAATATGTAGAACTAACTAACAAAGTTAACAAACTTGATAGTTTTGGTGATGGACTTGGCTTATTCCCATATTCACGTATTAGATCCCTAGAAGACTTAGCAAATTTAACAGCAAGGATAGTAGAGATGTACGAAGAAATAAGAAGGGAAGATTTTAAACATTTAATTTTAACTGAGGAAGAAGTCGATAAATTAGCATTAAGAGTTCTTGCTTATTCTTTCTCTCAGGGCTTGGAAAATGTTCAGGATCGTAGATCTGTCCAGAATCGTAGATTGTACGAAGAATTAAACGCAAAATATCAACAGGAGCAAATGCAGCAACAGCAACAAGCCCCGTCTACTTCTTAATAATCTCAACATAAACATCTCTCTAACGAGGGCCATCAAATTCGCAAAGCGCAATCCCTTGCCATCTTCCTAATCGAAGTTCACCATCTTTAATTATTATTGTTTCACTTGGTCCAAGAATTGATGCTTTGATGTGAGCATGCGCATTATTATCTATTCTATCATGCCTATAATCCGCATTTGAAGGCACAAGCTTTTCAAGTCTTTTAATAATATCTTCATTAAGCGCAGCGTCGTAATTTTCATTCACAATGATCGCAGCAGTTGCATGCGGAACATAAACTACGCAAATGCCAGAATCTATTTTTGCCTTTTTCACAATGTCCTTAACAAGAGAAGTTATCTCAATAATCTCCTGCTTCTTTTTCGTATTTATTCTTAGGATGTGCATTCTAAAATAAGTCTTTCAATATATTTATAAGTTTTTACTGTATTTATTTATTGGCTAAGGTAGAATGAAAAAAGAGTATAGACCTGAATTTAAAGATTACATAGGATGGAGTCCTCACAGGCTTGAAACTTGGCTTACTTGTCCTAGAAAATATTTCTTTGAATATGTAGCAAAGATTAAAATTCCGACTCCGCCAGAATTTGCGAGAGGAATAGAATTACATAAACATATGAGGCGTTTCTTTAATAAAGAAGGAAAGCCACATTATAAGTCTGAAGAATCATTTGCAAATGCGATTAAGTTTTATTGGAAAAACGTTAGAGAGAGTGGAAAAGTAAACGGTCAAGAAATTATATGGACACATGAAAAGCAGCCATTTTGGATTCAAGCTGAAATGATTGAAATATTAAAAACAGTTTATGGATTTTACATTAATCAAGAACCGCCAATTTCTACGGAAAAGCGTTTTAAAGTAATTGTTAGCGACTTTGAAGATTCTGAGAGTGCTTTCTGTTTGACCGGAAAGATAGATGAAATTAGAAGAAATTTAACCATAAGGGATCACAAATCCCAAAGAGGTACGCCAAAAGAAGAGAAATGGGACGATGACTATCAACTAACAATTTATACTCTTGGCTTAGCAGGCTTAGTCTTGGATGACGAACATTTAACATCTAAAATTTTAGATGGCAGATCCTTCTCTAGTTTGTTTGAGCTTGCGACAAAAACTGATTTAGAGATTCATCTTATGAGGGAAGGAAGGATTATAACCGCAAAACACAGAGCGGATCGCCATTTCAAAGAACTCTTTAATACACTTAGAGATGCAGAAGAGCGCATCAAGCATTACACCAAAACAGGTAATTGGCCTACTAATCTAGAGTGCGACTGCGGTTACTATCGTGAACATTGTAAAAGCAATGCTGGCGAAGACTACCAGTTACAATTATTTAACATCCCAACTCTGCTGAAAAAAAGGAAAGATGAGTTGCAATTAAAGCTTGAATTGCCTAGAGTTAGGAGAGCTAGAAAGAAAAAGAAAGAAGGAATACAAAGAAAAAATAAATAAACTTAACTAAAACAAGGCAGGTTGTTCAGAATTAACAAGTGCAACTTTATTATCCAATGTGATATATTCTGCAGGGTATTTTGTTGAGAACATCCTTACAATCTCCGAGGCAAAGTTTGAAACTATGTTCTTTTTGTTAGGATAAACTGGTTGAAAATGCATTAACTCGAGTTTATGGTTATCGCCCCCACGAGCCATTTTTCTATCGTGATACTGACATTCAAAAACGTATTCGTTAACTTCTTCAAGTAACTGCTGTCTTAGTATATCTCCAGCCACAGCAGAAACCTCTCCCAATCTTTCTCTTAAGTTATCCCCTTTAAATGGATTTAATCTTTCATATTTTGTCCTCAAATCTTCTGAGACATTCTTATGTTTTTTTAGCCAAGGCACACCAATCTTAAAAACTTCTGTAAATATCTCATAAATATCAGCTGATTCTATTTTTTTTGTAAAAGAGTAATGATTTCTCTCCCTCGACTTCCAAGAAGAAGCCGCAAATGCAATTGTTTCATCCATATCAAGGCAAGGATAGAAATTATTCAAGGAAGTTTCATAAAGCCCATGGTGTGCACTATTTATTAAATTTAGATCTTCCCCACATAGCTCAATTATAAGTTGTTTTGTTGGAGTTGGTCTTTCCATAAAATTTAATGATATTTTACATATTTAAATCTTTTGCTTTTAACTTCTGTTTAGTAATGACATTTTGTAGTTTATCTAATATAAAAATAAAGAGGTAAGCTGCTTAACTTTCAATTTCTCATACTTATGCTTAGCCTTAATATGTGCTTCTAAGCCCTTAACATGCTTCTTGCAGTAAGGGCATTTTCCTTCTGTAGAAGGTAGCATCCTTTTTGGAAAAATCGGATATTCCCTCTCTTTTAACTTTTTGATTCGTTTTGGCATTTTAACTTCAAATCCCAAAATACCTCTTGCTCAACAAGCCAACAATTAAGCCAGCAACTGCTGCTATCAAGCCAACAATTGTCATCTCTAAGCCGCTCCTGAGCCAGCTTCTCTTTGTCATTCTTGTCTTTGCAGCTCCAAAAATGAACAAAGCACTAATTGTTGCGATTGCAGATATTGCTAAAGCATTCTTAGCAGATGCAAAAAAGTATGGGAGAATAGGAAACAAAGCTCCAATAACAAAAGCTACAAACATTACAGCAGCTCCTCTAATCGGATTTTCTAAATGCTCTTGCTCTTTGTGCTTATCTTTCTTTTTCCCTTCTGCAGCATCTAAAAATTCCCTCTGAGATTTAATTGAGAGATAAGTTCCGGCAGCCATTGAGACAGCAGCTGCTACAACCTCAGCAATGCCAGCGAGGATAATAATCTGATTGCTAATAGCAGCAGTTGTTAATCCAACAACAAAGCCGAGAGTTGAGACTAGGCCATCTTCTACTCCAAAGATGAAATCGCGGATGTAAATTCCTTTCTCAGCATCCATCTTAATTGTCTTCTTAACTGTCTTCTTTGCTATTTCCTCTTTTTTCTTTAATAAAATATAAATAGCCCGGTTTTTAAAAATTATCATGTATGACATAATCAGAGACAAAAGTAAAGAACTGCAGACCTTTGCAAAGCAGTTTGGCTTTAAAGAGCTCTTTCTTATTACTGAAAATTCAAACGATAATGCAGATATCCTGCTAATTAAACAGGCAAAGGATTACAGGAAAGAAATTCTTGCAGCGCGAAAGAAGTTTGATGTTGTTATTACTCTCGGCAACTTTAAAGAAAACAGGAAGATCGTTGAGGCTGTTCCTGATGTTTTACTTTCCCCTCACAATGGCAGCAAAAAAGATTTTATGAATGAGAGAGCTTCAGGCTTAGATCATATAATCTGTAAGATAGCAGCAGAAAATAAAGTTGTTATTGGAATTGATTTCAGCGAGCTTTTGCATGCTGAACAGGAGAGAGAGCAGATTATTGGAAGAATTATGCAAAATATCAAGCTATGTAGAAAGTATAAAGTTAAGCTTCTGCTTGCTTCATTTGCATCTTCACAACTTGAAATGAGAGATGCTTATGATTTGCTAGCATTTGCGCAGAACATTAGCATGACTCCAGCAGAGGCAAAGACATCTTTAAATACTATTTCTGGCATAATAAATAGAAATAAAGAGAGAAAAAAGCCCGAGTATGTTGCCGAAGGGATAAGAATAATAAAATAAAGATAAAATGAATTACACAATAATTGCTGCGATATTAATCGTGGCAGGTTTAATTGCCTTTTTTGTTAAGAAAATTATTAATATATTTGCTTACGCCTTGCTCATAATTGGGATCGGATTATTAATTTTCGCTTTAAGAACTCCTTCTCAAAATCCTCCTGATCAGATTTTAGCTTGCAGCAATGATGCACAATGCGTGAAAGTAACTACAACATGCTGCCCTTGCAGTATGGGAGGAGAAGAGAAATGTGTGCCTGCCAAGAATGCCTCTCTTTACGAGCCAAAAGACTGTCCTGAAAATGTCTTATGCATTGCCCTATACAATTGCAAGATTGAGGCTTGCAGCTGTGAAGAGGGAAATTGCACTGAGGTTT
>CAYICV010000006.1:0-12363 GCA_964362035.1 Candidatus Woesearchaeota archaeon
AGGTTGAAATGAAAAGGGATATCTGCTAAATTCTTGCACTACCCTCACACTTAGCATTAACCAATGTCTAAATTCTAAATCATATAAAATATCATTAGCTGCATATCAAAAAACGCAAAAGTCCCTCGGGAGGGAATCGAACCCCCAACCTTCCGGGTTCGGCTGATTGTTCTTCATCTTAATGCCGAAGCAACATCTGAACATTGCAATTAGCTACAGCCAGACGCTCTACCGTTGAGCCACCGAGGGTGCTTATTATTAGAATCAGTGTCTTATAAGTTTTTTTATTTTATAGGATATCAGAATCAAATGATCTGTTAGCATTGAGATGTTAAGATTGGAGAAGCAGAAGTTTAGAAGTTTTTCTGTTTATCTCTTAGCTCCAGCAGCCGCAGCATGTGCAGCAGTGCTAGCAGAGCCAGCAGACATCGGCCTTACCTTTATTGTGCTTAAAGGTGGGACAGTAAAGCTATTACCACTTTCGGCCATTGATTCTCTGTGCAATGTGTAGAACTGCACAGAAGGGCCTGGAAGCACTAGGCTATGAGGTATGTCTTGCTCATTGTAAATGTAATAAGTAACAACTCTCTCTTCGCCGCCATGCATCAACTTGAAACGCCACTCAACATAGTTATCTGCGACATTATGCGGCTTTGCCAAGTCAAATTTCTCATAAATCTTAAGTCCTTTAGGTAAGAAATCTCTGATTGTAACATCTCTTATTGCATCCTTCCTATTCTTTACCCTTATTGTAACTTTAAATGCACTTCCTCTTGTTGATTTTGCTCTTGTTGCATATTTTGAAACAAGTATGTGCCTTGACTGATAATAAGTTGTAAGCGAGAAACCAATGATAATTAAGATTAAAACAATTAAAGGAAGCAAGTAATTTGTTTTAATCAAAAGCTCTTTTGTTACATAAGGCTCAACAGTTATGCCAAATTTTGCTTTCAAGCCTTCCTCATCTGTCTTAAATTCTGGCTTCTGTGAGAAATAGCTAAAAACTTTTTCAGGGAAAGTTACTGCTTCTTCATAAGTCAATGCTTCTCTTGTATTGCCCTTATTCTCAAATTTAACTATTGTTTGTCTGACTAAGAAACCGCTAACACTCTTGCTCTGAGTGAAGTCATAGATGCGTTCAATCTTGTAAGGAACATCCTCTACAAAGGCTAAAGTACCTGAATCATAAAATTTAACAGTTATGTTATGCCTGCCACCTTCAGCCTTGCTTACATCTATGGCAACATCAAATCTTAGCTCTTCCTTTGTTTTAATCAAGGTCTCGAATGTTTCCTGGAAGATCTGTGAAGAGGCTTCAATTCTTGCATTCTCAACACTTATGTCAGCAACATTTATAACAACAAGAGTCAGCTTTGTTGAGGAAACTGAAAGGGTTTCAGGCTCAACTGAGAAATGTAAGGCATCCTCAAGAGTGAGAAGCCTTATCTGCTCATTAAGCTGTTTTATTTCTCCAGTATGCTGAGACTTCACAAAGAAAACGAATTCGTAAAAGCCACTCTGCTTAATTTGAGGATAGATCTCAAGTTGAATTGTCTTTGTCTCTCCTGAAGCAATAGTAAGAATTTTTGTTGGGAAGATAAAGGCTGTTTGCAGAGTAAAGACTTCAAATGTCTCTGTTGTGGCAAGGTTAGTAATATCAACAGACAACAAGGCTGGTTGAGTCTCTGTTATTATAGTCTTTATAGGAGTTACTTTAACATCAAAACCCTCTGCGGCTACAGAGCTAATCATAGAACTAATCATAAAGCTTAAGATAGAGAATAGGAAAAGCGCGTAAAATAAGAGTGCAATCTGAGTTGAGGCTCGGGCTTTCTCTTCCATCTCTCTTTTTGTTTTCTGAGGCACTAAAAGTTTAAATACTTTTTCTTTTCAAGCTATTTCATGCTATTTCTGGCTATTTCTGCTGTTTTTCCTCCTCTTTCGGCTCTTGCTCTTCCTTTTTTCTGCTTCCAACTTCCTGCTACCCGCTGCCCTATTTAAGTTCCTAGCACATTAGTAAATTATGGTAAATTAGTGTATATCTATGAAAATACATTTTTCATTATATCCTTTCTTTCACAATAATCTTTATATAATATTCATGCTTATCTAAGGAGTGAATAACGCTTAAAAGAGGCTTTCTGGGGAAATATGCCGCTGCAGCGGCATTTTTTGTTCTTGCTTGTTGTTGAGTGTTCTATTTGTTTAGCTCGCAGAAGCCTGCATCAACCCACAACCCTGCTCACATGCCCCTCCTTTCTTACCCTAATTACTTTATCTACAAAGCCCTCTATTTTTGGATTGTGGCTTATGATAATTAGCTGCCTAAGATTCAGCTCTTTGAGCACATCTCGCATCTTATCTAACTGTGAGTGTGAAAAGCCTTCTGTTGGCTCATCCAAAATCAGCAAGTCTCTTGTTTTTATCTGCGTAATGAGTTTGTTAACAACCTGGTTCAATGCTAACCGGTAAGCAAGTGCAATTGCTGTTCTTTCTCCGCCACTTAGATGCGCATATTCAGTATCATATCCTGCTTGCTCAACTATTGGAGAAAAGTCTGCATCCAATCTTACTAACATTTCAGGCTCTTCAACGAGCATGGAGAACCATTTCTTAAGCAAAATATCAAAGTCAGAATGCAAAGCAGCAAAAACACTCTGCTCAATCTTGCTAACTATTTCATCAAAATCATTGTGAAGCCACTCTCGCAGGCCTTTCAGATAGTACACATCAGCCTTAATTTTCTCCTTCTTTTCAATTTCTTTTTTCAGCTCTGAAACCTGAGATGAGATGTTTGCAATTGTATTCTCAATTCTTGCCTTTATAATCTCAAATTCTTTTTCTTTGTCTTTCAGATAATCAAACTCATTCTTTTTTGCTGCATAGGTTTTTTCAAGGTCGGCAGATTTTTTTAGCTCCTCATCGAATTTTCTAATTTCTTCTTTGGCAGAAGAAATTTTTCTCTCAAGCTCTTTCATGTCGGCACTGAGTTTTTTTAATTTCTCCTCCTTTTCTTTAAGAGAATCTAACTTTATTTGTAACTCTGTAAAAAGCCGCTCTTTGTTCTCAAGTGCGTTTTCCTCTTTTTTCAGCTCGGCTTTTTCATTTTCTTTTCCTTCCTTCAGTTGAGAGAACTCAGTAAGATGCTTGTTAAAGATTAAAAGCTCGTTTTTGCATTTTTCTTCAATCTCTGTTCTGTGCTGTTCTGTTACTTCTTGCCCGCATTCAGGGCAGATTTTAACCTTTCTTATTTTCTCTAGCAGTTGCTGAGCCTTTTCCTTGTTTGCCTCAATCTTGCTAGCTTCGCTTACTAATTTTCGCGTTTCTGCCTCGTTCTCCTCAAGCTTTTTTGAAATTTCTGAAAGTCTTGCTTTTAGATTAGAGAGCTCTTCATTGCTAAACTTTTTTGTTTCTGTTCTCAGTTTTTCAATCTCTAAATTAAGAAGATTCTCAGAGTCAAGAGCATTCTTAAGCATAGTTTCACTGCTGCTCAGCTCAGCCTTCTTTCTTATCATCTGCTCTTCCAATTTCCTCAACAATTGAATCTTATTTTCCAGTTCTAAGATCTCATCTTTTTTCCCTTTAACTTCCATCTTTATCTTCTCTACACTAGGCATCAGCTTTTTCAACTCTGCTTCCTGCTGACTTGCTGACTCTTCCTGCTTCTTAAGTTGCACTTGCTTTTCCTGCAAATCAAGGACAGCACCTTCTTTTTCTTTTATCTTGTCATGTATGGCTGTTGAGAAAAGTTTCAGATTCTCTTTTATTGTTTTATACTTATCAATGCCAAAAATTCTGCGAAGAGTGTCTAATCTAACATCAATGCCTTCAAGCATGATGCTTTTCATCTCCTCTTGTTTTGTGTAAACTGTATAATGGAATGGCAGTCCTTTACCTTTCTCAACAAATTCTTTAGGGTAATTAAACAGCTGCAGAACTCTTGACCTTAGCTCTTGAGGAGTTAGCTGTTCTGTAATGCCAGCAATTGCAATTTCACCTTTCTCTTGCTCGAAGCCTTTAGATTTTCTCTTAAGCGTTCTTTTGATTTTCACTTCCTTGCCATCTATTTCAAAGAGCAGCTCAACGTTGCCTTCATTTTTGCCTCGCCGCAGAAGAGCTTCTGCAGTAATTCCTTCTTTCCCCTTGCCTAATCCAAAAAGTGCAAATTCTATTGCAAGAAGGAGCGTGCTTTTTCCGCTTCCCGCTTCTCCGCTCAACAAGATGCTTCCATCTGAAAAATTAATTTCTTCGTGCAAATAACTTCTCAGATTGCTCAGACTTAACTTTTTGAGTAACATTTTAATTTCCTAAAACTTAGAGTGCAAATTTAATGAATTCAAGATTTCATTTACTAGCCTATCAGCAAAATCTTCCTTCCTTTCATCTTCGGCTTTCTCTTTGTTCAGAAGCGTTAGAAGAGTTTCTATCAGCTTTTTTTTCTCGGCCTGTTCCTCTCGAGCAGTTAGACTTTTTAATGAACTTTCAACAACAGAACTTTCAATTTCCTCTACGCTGCTTCCTTTTACTGTTTCTGCTGCAAACTCTGTTGTGGATAAGCCATGTGTATTTCTAAGGAAAGAAAAGCATTCTGAATCTTCGATTAATCTGTAAACGTTTTCAAAATTTATTTCAGAAATCCTGCCACTTTTAAGGGTTCCAGAAACTTTTAATGTAAGAATTTTATCCCACAATTCTTCTTTCTCTAGGCTTGAAATAATCTCTGCCTCAACCTCAGCAGCAGTCTTATTTTCTGCACCTATGTCTATTGCACAAACATCTTTGAACTTTATTTTCTCCTCTCTTAAGACAAGTTTTTCAGTTTTTTCATCAAAGTGCGCAATAATGAAGCTGCCGTGCTTTATCTTAGCTAACTCAGCAAAGTTGTTTGGAAATAAACAGCCACTGTATGCAATAACGCTGTTCGAATCTCTGCTTGAGCTGTTTATTATCTTTGCTTCATGAATATGGCCTGCAGCATAGTAGTGAAATCCTGCTGGAAGGGATTCATAACTTATTGCTTCAAACCCTGCTCCTAGCTCAGACTTAAGTTCCTCTGGCAGCAACTCGGAGATTGCAGTGTGGACAAGGAAAATCTTTAGACTCTTAGTTTTTTTCACAGCATTTTCAAGAGATTTTTTATCAAGCGCTTTCATTATGTCAAGCTCTAAAGAGCCTCTTCTCCCAAGAATGCCTGTAATTGCTAAGCCTTCTTCCCTCTGCAGAGAGAGTTTTGCAGAATTGCCATCATAGCTGAGGAGATTCATTAAATTCTTGCAAAGGCCTGCTGCTTCGATAACTTTAAGCAAGCTTTCTCCGCTGACAGAAAAATCATGAGAGCCAGGAATTAAGTAGAGAGGAATATTTTTCTCTTTTAACTGCCTCAATTTTGCAAAGACTCTGCTTAGCAAAGCAGTATTAGTTGGAAAGGAAGTATCAAAGAAATCGCCTGCAACAAGAACAAAAGTAACTTTCTCAGAGATGCATTTATCGATGGCATATTCAAAAGAACGCAAATTTAGCTCTTGCAGCTCAGGCTTTCTACTCCATGCTCCAAGATGGCAATCAGCGAGATGTGCAAATTTCATTCTTCTCACCATAACCCTTAATAAGTAGAACATCAATCTTTATAAAATTTTATCGGTTATCGCCCTAATTGCCCTCATTGTCCTTATTAGAATAGAAACAACAAAGCCTGTGCAATTCCTGTAAAGATGAATGCTGCTATGTAGTTCGCAAACAGAAGCATAAACAAGAGGATAATAACTCTTCCAAGATTGATAAAGACCTCTCTGAAGACTAAATATTCAACTACGTGCTTGCTTTTGCGCGCTTTGCCGTAAGCCTTTGTATCTGTTGGTACTGAGACTATTGAGCCAATAAATGAAAAGATAGAAACAAAGTAGACATGAGAAACTGTTTTTACTAAAGTTCTGAAAAACCATAGAGAAGCTAGAGCAGCTGCACCAATTCTAATGAAAAAGTGCTTGCCTTTTTTGTCAGAAAGTTTTCCTACAATAACAGAGGAAAATGCAACTATAATTCCTGAAAGGGTTCCGATTAAGCCGAGAGAGAAATATTCGTTCAAAATTAAAAAAATGAAGATTGGCCATAAAATGCCCGCTGCGCCTATCTCAATGCCTTGGCCAGTAAAGGCTAATGCATCTTTGAAACTTCCTACCTTAAAAACTTCCTTTGAAGAGAAAGATGTTCTCTCATAAAATTCTTTTGAGAAGAATAATGGAATTGTAGAAACAAGCAAAAGTAGGCTTACAGCAATGAAGAGTATTGTAAAATTATAAAATGTTAAAATCATGCCGCCGACAAAAGGGCCAAGCAGCGCGGCAAGGCTCATAACAAAGAACGCCAAGCCTACTTCCTCTCCTCTAGCTCTGCGCTTAGTGAATCTAGTTAAATCTGTATGATGGCCTATCCAATAAAGGCCTGCGGCAAATGCGCCTAAAATTGCAATTAAGAAAAGAGGAATTTTTACAACTGGCAGGAGTGTAAGAAGCAAAAAGTGCGCAATTAAAAATGGAACACTTAGCAGAATTATATGCTTAAAGCCAATTCTTGCAGCAATCTTTGCTCCAATGAAAGCTGAGAGGGCAAAGAAAATTGAGAAAACAATAAAGAAGTACATTACAGTATATATTGAAAGATTAAGCTCTTTAAGAAGATAAATAGGCAAGAAAATGCTTATCATGCTTAAGGCAAAAAAACGAAGTGCAATTGAGGCATAAAGTTCGGTAAGCTCGCGATTAAGTATAAACTTGAAAAATGAAAAACTTGGGATATGTAAGGCCTTTGGCATTTTCCTCTTTTCCCTCTATTTTTACTCTCTCATCCTTTTTTCCTTCTCTCTATTCTATTCTCGATTTATTATTAATTAAGCCTCTTAAATACCTTTCTTTGATGCTTTGATGGAAAAGTTTAAATTGCTAAATAAGCTTCTATTAAAATAAAAGAGGTAAAAGAGGATGGAAGAGGAAGAACATTTAGCTTATCACAGAAGGCTTATGTATGTTGTTATAGCTATACTTATTATCTTAGTTGGAGGCGCAATTTTCTACCATTATATAGAAGGTTGGCGCTATCTTGATTCCCTTTATTTTTCTACTGCTACGCTAACAACAGTTGGCTATGGTGATTTAGCACCTCAAACCGATGTAGGAAAGATGTTTACAATATTCTACATGTTAGCTGGGGTCACAATAGCCTTATATGGCTTATCAATAATAGCTGCACACTTTGTTGAGACAAGGGAAGAGGAATGGCTTCAAAGGTTCGGCAGAATTCGCAATATAAGGAATATAAAAATAAAGCAGCATCTCGGCAGATTAAGAGAATTTTTAACCCATAAAAGGTTAAAAAAACAAAAAGGGTAAAAGATAAAGAATAGAGATAATAGAGGTAATAGAGGCATAAAAAGAGGTAAAGCAGAAAATGGATGAAGAGCAATCAATCGCTGCTGGTATTTTGCAAGCATTGGAGAGAGGAGAAGCACTTAGCAAAGCCAAGCAGAGTTTTATTAATGCTGGTTACAGTCAAGAGATAGTAGAGCAAGCTGCAAGAATTGCTGAGCAGACAAGAAAAGAAGGCAAGATTGTTATTCCAACAAATGCTGCTAATGCTGCTTCTGCGGCTGCAACAGCTACTGTAGGAATTCAAAATATGCAAACTAGGCCGCTGCAATCTTCTCCTACGCTTACTCCAACACTTACTTCAACCGCAACAACTGCAACTCCTGCTAAAAGAGGTTTATTTTTTAAGAGAGCTGAGAAAAAGCAAGCTCAGCAGAGTCAGCAATCTTCTCTTCAGGCGCAGAAAGAGGCTAAAACAGCGCTCAATGAGAACACAAAAACATGGCTTATCTCCATTCTAGTTATAGTAATCACACTTGCAATAAATGGCTTCTTGATTTGGAAGTTTATTTTGCAGTAAATAGAACTAATAGGACTAAAACAGAACTAAAGCTCAAACCAAATTCAGCACTTTTCCATTCTGCATTATGTGCACATTCTTCTCCATCTTATAACCCATTTCTACGCAAAGCTCTGCAAGAGTGCTTAACTTTTGAATATCACCATGAGCTGGAATTACATGCTTTGGCTTGAGCATATTTATTAAGTCTCTTAAGTCTTCTCTTGCCGCATGGCCGCTTACATGCACATCTGTGAAGATTCTAACATTCTTCTCCTTAAGCTTTTTCTCAAGCGCCTTTCTGTTTGCAATATTTATTGCAGCTGGAATAGTTTTGCTGCTAAAGATTATATGATCTCTTGACTGAAATCTGAAAGGCGTTTCATCATGAGCAAGTCTTACAAGAACACTTCCTGGCTCTCCTTGATGGCCCGTGCAAACAATTAAATATTTAGTGCGATTCTCCATAACTCTTCTTAAAACTTTCTTAACATCTTTTCTATAACTAACAAGTGTAATGTCTTTGTGAAAATCAATTAAGTTTGCTCTGACGGCAGCTGTAACATATTTATAGAGACTTCTGCCAAGAAAAATTATTTTTCTATCAAGTTTCTTTCCAAAATCAACAATGCTCTTTAGCCTTGCAATATGCGAAGAGAAGGTAGTAACAATTATGCAAGCATCCTCATTATAAGAATTAAGCAAGACATCTCCAAGCATTTCTCTTGCAATCTTCTCACTTGGAGTTTTAATCTCGTCTGCTGCGTAGAGAGAATCAACAATTAAAGCAAGCACTCCATTTTCAGCAACCTTCTTCAGTTTCGCGTAATCAGGCTTTCTTCCTATGGTAGGAGAATTATCAAATTTAAAATCATTAGCATAAACAACCGCTCCTTCAGGAGTGTGAACAACAATAATTACTGTTTGCAAGGTAGAATGTGTGACATGCAAGAACTCAATCTCAGTTCCATTAACTTGAAACTTTGAATTTGGCATTATTGGCTTTCTTTTGTTATGCAACTTAAGCTCATTATCTCGAGCTATACTGTTGAGCACTTCAATTGTAAAAGGGGTTGCATAGATTGGCGCATTATAATGTTTCTCCAGATATGGCACTGCTCCTACATGGTCAAGATGCGCATGGCTTATAAGAATTGCTTTAACATCTTTCTTTAGACTTTGCAAAATAGAATCATCTGGAAGAGCATCAATCTCCTTCAAGCGAGAAGGAGTGTAGTGCCCCTCTTCTAGCTCAACTATTGGAGGCAAGTAAAGGCCGCAATCAATAATGAAAGCGCTGCCATTAGCTAATTGTAAAGCTAACATGTTCTTACCTACTTCGTTGAAACCGCCAACTGCGTGAAGCTTTGCCATCTTGATTTGCTTTATTGCTTTCTAGATTTTCTCTTCTTTTTCCTCTTTTTTTCCTCGCAAATGAATATCAAACCACTCAAGTGTAGCTGCATAAAGGGTATTAAAATGTTCCTCCTGGGAGAAGTAATGATTCGTGCCTTTTACTAGCTCAAGCTTCTTCGGCTCGCTCGCTGACTTGTAGATGCGAATAGCATGCTTCATCGAAACAGTTGAATCCCTTGTTCCATGAACAATTAAGAGCGGCTGCTTAATTTCTTGCACAACCTCAGTAAGTTTCCATTTAAAGTCATTCAGCAGAAGTTGCTTAGTTATCTTAAAACCAAAAACATTGTAAATATAGCGCTTCAAGAAAATTCTTCTTACAAGACTCTTTTTCCAAATCTCTTTGAGAGAGTTAGGAAGCCCCCATGTTGCAATACACTTTATGCGTTTATTCTTTGCTGCTCCTATTGCTGCTATCATGCCTCCTTTGCTATAGCCTATTACGCCGATCTTTTCTTTATCTACACTCTTCCGCTTGCGCAAGAAATCAACTGCTGCATTCAAATCCTTAATTTCGCTATCAATATTCTGTTCCTCAAATCTGCCTTCTGAGTCTCCGCTTCCTCGAAAATCAAAGCGCAGAACAGTATAACCAACAGCAGCTAAATTGCGAGCAGTTCTAACAAGCAATGCTGGCGAGTTTTTATTAGCCATAAAACCGTGAAGTATGATTATTGCTGATGAGGGAGTCTTCTCAGCCTTATGCAGAATTCCAAATATCTTCTGACCTTCACAGGAGAATGAAACTGCTATCTCTTCCATTTTATTAAGCCGAAACTAATTTAATTCTGGGAATTTTTGAGCATCATTGGCTTGATTTGGCTGAGTTTTCAGCTCTCTAAAGCTCCCATTTAATTCTTACTCTTCTTGACTTTGGAATTAAATTTTTTAAAGAGCCTCTTGAAAAATTTGCGCATCCTAAAATGTGGCCTTTGTATTTTACAATTACAAAACCTTCCTCAAACGCTGCTGGCTTTTCTTGACTTTCTTGGCTTTCTTGCCTTTCAGATTTATCAAAGATAATGTCTTCCCCTCTAATAAACTTTTCTGCATACTCTTTGCCTAGCTCGGCAATATTTTTCTTTGCATGCTTGCCAAAGAGTTGCAGCATATCTGTTGTTGGCTTAAGATGCTTATTTGGCCTTGCAAAGGCTAGGCCTCCTGTTTCTGCTCTGCCAAAGTGCTCATTCTTTACGCAAGCCTCTGAACAGATGTAGAATTTCTCCTTTGTTCTAAAGAATCCATAATTCTCAAAAAGCTCTTCGCCGATGCCGAACCTTTCTTTAATATAAGCAAGCAGCTCTCTCTTTTCATTCTTATTAAGCCTTTGTTTCATTTTCTTTTTTCTTGCCTTTTTTCTTGCCTTTTTTCTTGCCTTTTTTCTTTTCTCCTTTCTCTTGTTTCTTACTCTTTCCTTATTTTTGCGATGTAAAATCCGCTTGTGTTATAATCATGAATATAAAGGCGCATTGTTTTTTTCATTTCATTGCTGAAAGTTGTGTTGCGGAATTTTATTAAGCCACTGTGAGCTGAGATGCCCTTGAGTTTTATCTTCTCGACCTTCGCAGAATCATTTCTGTCAAGAAGGTATTGCACAACTCCTTCATTTTCCTCAGGAGCATAAGTGCAAGTGCTGTAGACAAGAGTGCCGTTTGGTTTTAGAAGTTCAAATGCTCTTGCAATCATCTTCTTTTGCAAAACTGCAAATCCCCTAATTATACTCTCATTCCATTTTATGAAGTATTTGCGCATGCTCCCTTCAAGGCTACAGGGCACATCAAGCAGAATTTTATCAAACTCTGAGTGTGGAAAATGGATTGCATCGTATCTTGTAACTAACACATTTAAACAGCCCAATCTGTTCATGTTGTCTCGCAACGCTCTCATCCTTACATAAGAATTATCATTCGCAACTATGCAGCCTCTATTATTTAACATCTGAGATAGCTGAGTAGTTTTACTTCCGGGAGCAGCTGTTAAGTCAAGAATACGCTCGTGCTCTTCTGGTTGCAAGACTAGAGGAGGAAGCATAGAAGCAGCATCTTGCAGGTAGACATAGCCTAAAAAATATTCAAAAGTACTGCTGACATAAGCAGCTTGTTTCTCATCAACAAAAAAACAATTCTCATACCAAGGCACTTGCTTCAGCTTAAGCGTAGTCAGCTCAAGAAAAGCTTCGCGGCTGATTTTTAGTGTATTAACTCTGATACTTACAGCTTGTCGTTTTTTACAGTAAGCGAGGAACTTATCAAAGTCAGGAATTATCTTCTTATAGCGTTGCTTAAATTTTTTAGGGAGCATAAAGAAGGACTAAATTTTACCTTTAAATTTTTATTGATTTTTGTTAAGCCGTTGTAAGCCTGCTTGCAGCTTATCATTAGCAGCCATTATCAAGCCATTCGCAAGAAATTTAAATTTCATTTGCGTAGAAAAAGCATGCCAGTAAACCCAGGAATTGAATACCAGAAAGCTGAGCTTGAGGCAGCGAAGGCGAGAACAATTGAAGAGAAACTTGCAACGCTGCGAAAGATGCTGCAGTTAGTGCCAAAACATAAATCAAGCGAAAAGCTTGTCGCAAACATTAAAGGCAGAATTGCAAAGCTTATGAAGCTGCAGGAAAAGCAGAAACAAATTGCTAAACATGTAAGCAGAGGTGGATTAAGTATTAAAAAAGAAGGGGCTGCTCGAGTTTGCATTCTTGGGAGCACAAATTCTGGAAAAAGCACGCTGCTTGCAAAGCTTACAAATGCAAAGCCAGAAATAAGCGCTTATCCTTTTACAACAAAAAAGCCTGAAATTGGAACAATGGATTATGAGGGCATAAAAATTCAGGTTGTTGAGATTCCAGCGCTTACAAAAGACTTTCTGCTGACAGAGAAAGGGCCTTTGTTTGTCTCTGTTGTAAGGGAGGCTGAGCTGTTAATTTTGACTTACCTTACTAAAGAAGAGAGACGCTTAATTTCCAATGAGCTTAAAGCTGCTAACATTAATTTATCCTTAATTGAATACAATTTCAAAGAAAACGCT
>CAYICV010000007.1:0-11435 GCA_964362035.1 Candidatus Woesearchaeota archaeon
CAAGCTCGCCGAAGCAAAAAGCAAATAGTTAACTTTTTAAAGCCAAAAATACTCAAAAAATCAACAAAAGAGGTAAAATGTTAGCAAAGAGAAGAAAAGCTCAAGCAGCAATGGAATTTTTGATGACTTATGGATGGGCTATACTTGTTGTTCTGGTTGCTATTGGTGCATTAGCTTACTTTGGCGTGTTGAGACCTGAGCGTTTCCTACCAGAGAAGTGTTTGCTTGCAAGCGGAAGCGGACTTTTCTGTGATGACTATTCGGCAGCAGACAACACTGTAACTTTGAGACTTAAAAATATATTAACAAACACAGTAACTGTTACCTATATTGATTTTAATGCTACAGGAGAAACTTGCACTGAGAACACTTACTCGACTGGAAACACCATAAATGCAGATGCAACAACAGACTTCACTTATACTTGCACTTCAATTGATAGCGGGGATAAGATTAAGGCTGATGTAACAATAATATTTACCCCAACTGGAGGCTTAGAAAAAACATCCACAGGACAATTGATAACAACAGCACGTTAATGCACGTTAATCTTTGGGATCTAGGTTGTTAGCCTACTGCAAGAGTATTTTGAGAGTACTTTTGAGAACACAAAACTTAAATATATCTTCTTTCTTTTTTTATTTAGTTTTAAGTTTAAGATGAACAAAAGAGGACTCATGCTTAATAGAAATAGAAAGGCACAATTCTCTTTAGAATTTCTGCTGACTTATGGATGGGCTATATTCGTTGTTTTAGGCGTAATCGCTGCTTTCTCTTTTGTTGGAGTGCTTTATCCAGAACAATACGTTACTAACAGATGCATTTTACAGCCTCCATTCTTTTGTGAAGATTTTTCTGTTGATACTTTAACAGGAGACGTTACTCTAAGAGTTAGAAATGGCTTGAATGAGAGGGTTAAGATTACTGAAGTAGAACTTGTTGATCCTACAGCAGAATGCTACTTTTTAATTTTAAAAGGTTCAGGAGAGGAAGAGCTAACTCCTGGGGAAACAAGAGATTTCACTGTTGATTGCAATATAGACAGAAGTGGTAAAATAGTCGGAGAAATTAAGATGCGCTATTTTGAATCAGACAATCCTGCAGGCTTAGAAAAGCCGATAAGTGGTGAACTTGTGATAAAAGTTTCTCCTAGGTAGAATCTAAGGCCAGCATAACTCAAAATATATCAAAACTTAATTCGAAAATAGAATGAGATGAAAATTAGAAGCAAAGAAAGCATGCAGAAAGAAAGCAAGACTGCTAGAAGGGTAGAAAGAGAGAGGATAATTTATCCAGCAGCAACGTGGCTTCTTCTAATTCTTTTCATCTTAACAATCCCTTCTCTGCTCTACCATTGGCTTTCACTTGGCACAATAAGTTCCTTTTTTGCGCTATTCCTCCTAGCGATTAATTTTTTAATGATTATCGCCCTCTTCCAGAAGGGCCTTTTTTGGGCAATCTTTCTTCTCACAATCTCTGTTTTGAGAGTTCTTGCAACTCTCTATATTTTCATGCGTCTTCCTCTCGCAGGAGAAGTGCCTCTTGTAGCATTACAAGGCTATTTTCTTGCTGGCGTTTTCAGTTTCACAATTGCCTTGCTTCTGCTTGGCTTAACTTACTATCATGTTTCTGCAGTTAATGGATTGCGCTTGAGAATTCCTTTTGTTGGATATCACTAAGATGCTAAATTGCAGAATTTATTATGCTCTGCTACAGCTCGGCTACAACTCTGTACTCTCTTTACACTGTAATTCTCCACGCTGTAATACACAATTTACATCTGAAAACAGAAAGATTTTTAAATAGTTAAATTATCTATCTTTATTCACTCAATCTCTCGTGTTTAAATCAACAATGGGGAGAGTGAGTAATTTGCTAAACTTCTTTAATAAAGGAGTTTAATCAAGAAATCAACTGAACAAAATGGCAGAAAAACCAAATTTAAATGTAATATTTGTAGGTCATGTTGACCATGGAAAGAGCACTGCTGTAGGCAGGCTTTTATATGACAGCGGCAAGCTCCCTGAAACTGAATTGAAGAAAGCAAAGGACATAGCTGAGAAGCTGGGCAAGAAGGGATTTGAATTTGCGTTCATTATGGATCATTTAAAAGAAGAAAGAGAGAGAGGAGTTACAATTGATTTAGCTTACAAAAAGTTTCCAACACAAAAATGGAATCTTACAATAATTGATGCACCTGGACACAGAGACTTTGTTAAGAACATGATTACTGGAACTTCGCAAGCAGATGCTGCTATTCTTGTAGTTGCAGCTCCTGAAGGAGTTATGGCACAGACAAAAGAGCATGCATGGCTTTGCAGAACTATGGGAGTAGAGCAGCTTGCAGTTCTTGTCAATAAAATGGATGTTGTGAACTTTGAAGAGGCAAAATACAAAAAAACAAAGGAAGAAGTAGGAAATATTTTAAGAGTTGCAGGTTACAACTTAGATAAGATTCATTTCATTCCAGCAAGCGGTTACAATGGAGACAATATTGTAAAAAAAAGCGAGAAGACAACTTGGTATAAAGGGCCAACTTTAGTGGAAGTTTTTGATACATTTGAGATGCCAAAGAAGCCAATAGACTTGCCATTGAGAATGCCTGTTCAAGATGTTTATGAAATTACCGGAGTTGGAACAGTTCCAGTTGGGAAAATAGAGAGTGGAATAATGAAATCAGGCGAGAAAGTAATAATTCTTCCAGCAAGAACTGGCAAAGGTGTTACAGGAGAAATTAGAACAATAGAAATGCACCATGAAACACTTGACAAAGCTGAGGCAGGGGATAATGTTGGAGTGAGCATAAGAGGAGTTGGGAAGAAGGATATTGCAAGAGGCGATGTTATTGCAAGCGCAAGCAATCCACCAAAAGTTGTAGCAGAATTCACAGCTAAAATTGCAGTTATTAATCATCCAACTGTTATTGCTAAAGGTTACACTCCTGTTTTCCATATTCACACTGCTCAGATTCCATGCCAGTTTACAGAGCTCGTAAGAAAGATTGATCCTAAGTCTGGCCAGACAACTGCTGAAAATCCTGATTTCCTGAAAACAGGAGATGTTGCTGAAGTAAAGATTAAACCATTAAAGCCAGTAGTTATAGAAAGGCAGAGGGACAATCCACATTTAAGTGGCTTTGCAATTAGAGATGCTGGAGCAACAGTAGCTGCAGGTGTATGCGTTGATTTAGTTGCGAAGTAAGTGAGTGGGAGCTGGCCGAGTTTAGTTAAACTTAGTCGTCTCTTAATTCTTTTTAATGTCTTTTGGTCTTATTCCTAAAATTTCTTTATCCTCTCCAATCTCAACAAAAACAACCTCTTCGAGACCTTTTAAAAATTTATGAGTAAAGCGAAAATTTGATTTAGTTTTGTTACATTTGATCCAATCAAATCTTGAAAAGTAGAATATGTTATCAGCTTCTAACGCTTCCTTTGCTTCCCTCTCAAAAAGATCTGTGCTATAGAGTGCAATTCCATCGGGGAATATTCTGCATGTTACATAATACCTTCCATTATAAGGTTCAACAATATACTCAAATTTTTTAGGAATGGAGACTCTTCCATTATTCACTTTAACTACTTGTTCTGACATGTTAATATTATGTTCAAAATATTTATTAATCTCTTCCTCTTCCTATTTTCATGTACAAAGGCAAAGCTCGCTATCTTGAAAGGCTCACATCTCGCTTGAGACTGCGAAGTGTTAGCTTAAAGGAAAAGATTGCAGGCAGCACTCCTCCTTCTGTGTTCATTGGAAGAAAAGGTTATCCTAAAGTTTACATTGGGCCTATGCTTGCGGCAGCCGAAGAATCAACAATCTTTGATTTGCCAGAAGAATGGCTTTCTCAGAGAAAAGAAGCTCTTGACATAATTGATTTTAGATTGCAGTTAGTAAGAGGTAAAACACTTGCAAAAGTTGATGAGCGAAACAGGATGATAGAAAAACTGCAAGAGATTGCGCTCTCGAAGTCGAGCATTGGAATGGAAGCAGAATTTTCAAAGAAGCCAAGAGGCTATTTCTTGCATGAAGAGATGCAACCCTTTGGGCCTTCTGCGCCATTAAAAAGTTTTGATGTAGAAAACAGCAAATTTGAGCCACATTTAGAAAAGGTTTACTATGATACTGACTTAAAAGCAGCAGAGGCAATAAAATGGTTGCATAAAGAAGATATTTATATTAGCTCAATTCAGAAGGCGCTGAGCACAGGAGCTTTTGGCTTAAAGAAAAATCGCAAGTTAGTACCAACAAGATGGAGCATAACAGCAGTAGATTCAACAATTTCAGAAAGCTTGTTAGAGGAAATAAAAACTTATAAGCCGATTGAAAGCTTTCGCGTATATGAATTTGGCAGCTTAAATAATCATTTCTCAATCCTGCTTTTGCCTGCAGCGTGGAGATACGAGTTAATAGAAGCATTCATTCATGTTCTCGGAAATGAGCAAATTATGTTTTCAGATTATGAAACACATTTCGGCAAGAAAGATTATGCAGCTATTGGAGGATGCTACTACAGCGCAAGACTTGCAATTGCAGAGCAACTGCAAAGAGAGAAGAAACAGGCAGCAGCAATTGTTTTCAGAGAAGCTTATGAAGGTTACATTCCTCTTGGAGTATGGAATGTTAGGGAAAATGTTAGGCAAGCAATGCAACAGCAGCCAAAGCAGTTTGAAGAATTCAAGGAAGCACTTATCTATGCAAGCAGTAAGCTAAGAATCCCTATTCATAAATGGCTCAGAAAAAGCAAAGTCATTAAAGATTTCATGTTTCAAAGAACTCTTGGGAGTTATACTGCCTAACACTGCATAGCCTTTCATTTTGTTTATCAGACGAGTTTTTGACAGAACTCTAAAAAGTAAACTTTTTATACTTCTCTTAACAAGATTTATTAATGTTTTTCCTTATTCAGAAAAATGCCAAAGACAAGAATAAGGCTTGCGTCTATAAATATAGGCAAGCTGAATCAAATTTGTAATGAAATAAAAGAGATAGCGAGAGGTGGCGGAGCTGTTGTTCGAGGACCAATTCCACTTCCAACAAGAAAACTTAAAGTAACAACAAGAAAATCGCCTTGCGGAGATGGAAAGGCTACTTTTGATAGATATGAAATGCACATTCATAAGCGCATCATTGATCTGCCAAGAGATGATAAAGTGCTGAGGCAAGTAATGCGCATGATGGTGCCGAGAGAAGTTAATATGGAAATTCAGATGATTGATTAATTTTTTCTAAAAGTTTTTAAGCCGGATTTCTCTATGTTAGTCCATCAAAATGAAAACTAAGCAAGAAGAAAGCAAGCAAGATAAAGAATACTAAAGAGAGTTTGTTTGGCGCTCTTAAGGGGATAGGACCAATGACAGAAGATGACGAGCTTAAAGGACAATTAGAAGAAGTTGATGATTAAACTTCAAAACCTTTTTAACTTCGCTTATTCTAATAGGTTCATGCCGGGGTGGCAGAACGGTAATGCGCAGGCCTGGAATTTTATTAAGGTTAAGCAACTAAAAAGCAGCTAAGAACTATTGAAACTGCAAGCACTTGAAATTTTCAAAGCTGATTTTACTGATAATAACAAAAGAAAGCCTGTGGGCGTAGCCCTAGAGGGTTCGACTCCCTCTCCCGGCGTTTGAAGCCATGGAAATTATCCTTGAAGTAACAGACAAGACAGGAAGAAAAATTCACTTATCGAAAGAACGATGGCGCCACATTACGACAACACATCCTGAAATGGTTAATTATTTAGATGAAATAAAAGAAACTATAGAAAAACCATTAAAAATAACGCCTCACACTGTAAAAGAAGGTCTTAGATTTTATTACACGTATCAAAAACACAGAAAGCATCCTGAAAAATATCTTAGGCTTATCATTAAGTATTTAAATGGCGATGGATTTATAATTACAGCACAATTTGTTAGACATATAAAATGAAAGGGCAGTTAGATATTTACTATGATGAAGAAGGTGATTTTCTAGAAATAACTATAATGAATCCTCCAAATGAAAGTTATTGCGAAGATATAAACGAAGATGTTTTTATACGGAAAGAGGAGGGGACGGGGGATATAATAGGTATAGCTGTCTTAAATTTCAAGGAACATACGAAAGATCTCAAAGATATTCTTGTTAATGCACCAGTAAAAATCAATTTTGAGGCAATAGAGTCTCAAAAACAAAAAGCTTCTTAAAGAAAACCAGGGGTACAAGCCATGTAGGTTCGACTCCCTCTCCCGGCGTCTTGGTTTTTTAGCTATCAAAAGCGAAAGATTTATAAATTACAAAAGTATACATTTGTAATGTTAGTATCGGATGCATCAACTTTAATACTATTAGCTAAAGTAACTATCTTGGAAAAAGCGTTAGAGCACCTTGGAAAAGTATCAATCTCTAAAGAAGTATTCAATGAGAGTGTTCATAAGAAAGAATTATTTGATGCACAAATTATTATACGGCAAGTTAAAAATAAAAGTATAGTGGTTAAATCAGTTAGCAAAGAGAAGTTTAAAGAAATTTTAAGTCAATTTAAACTTGGAGAAGGTGAAGCCGCAACATACGCTCTTTACACAGAAGGCAAATATACAGCACTATTAACAGACGATAGGGAACTTATAAAATTATGTAAAGTCGAAAGAATCCCCTTCATAACTGCAATGTCTCTTATAGTTAGACTTTACGAAAAGAAAAAATTGCAAAAGGAAGAAGCATTAGAAAAGTTGGATGCTCTGTGTAGAATAGGAAGATATTCAAAAGAAGTTTATGAAATATTTAAGGAGGAATTGAAATAAAATGGAAACAGTATCGGTAAGAATGAACAAAGCGGAACTAGAAAAGCTCTCAAATTTGCTTAAAGAAAAACGTTCCGCAGTAATGAGAAGCTTAATAGAAGAAGGCAGGAAAGCCTTAGCAGTTGAACTCTACAAAAATAAAAAAGTTAGTCTTGGTTTAGCGGCAAAAATTTCCGGTATAAGCATTAGCGAATTTATAGATTTACTTAAAGAATTTAATGTGATGTTAAACTTAGACGTAGAAGATGCTAAACAAGCATTAAGATATGCTAGAAAGCTGTTGTAAGGAGCTTCAAAAGCCTGTGGGCGCAAGCCCTAAGGAGGACTCCCCCTCTCGGCGGGTTAGGGAGGTGAACATTTATAAAGTAGCTTTCTTTATATTCAATTAAAGGGGTTGGTTGATAAGGTTTTAACTCTTTCTATAAATCTTTTTTTTAGCTCTTTTGAATATTTTAACCCTTCTTCTTGTATGTGTTTTTCAAATCGTTTAAAAAGAAGTGAAGTAAAATTATCATGTTCTAAATTTCGTTTTGCAGAGGGGTGTAAGACAATTTTGTTTTTCTTATAACTTTCTGCCATACCTATTATAAAATATAAAAAAGTCGCTTCAGCATTTAATATCTCATTTCTAAGTTCCCAATTAATATTAAGGCTCTCTATATACTTAAAATCCTCAATTAACCAGCCCATGAAGATAAACATTACTTTTGGTATATAACTTGGTTGATATCCTATAAACTTACACTTTATTAAGTCACTGAATAAAGCAAGGACATAATCTTTATTATTCTTCATCATTCTTTCGATATCTTTAATAAAACGTTTTAAATCACGACTAAGCCATTTTATATAATCCTCTTTTGATTGAAGTGTAATTTGTCTCTTTGAAACTAGATACTCCTCATAAGCCTCTCTCACTCCTGCACTTGCTTTTGATAAGCTTAAGAGTTCATGGGATCTTGGGTTGATTATACTTTTTTGTAATTGATACAATCCTTCAAACAAATCTCTAGCGTGACAACACTCGTGGAGAACGACTAAATTGACATCTTCCTCTAAATGATTTAAGTAGTAAAAAGGTTTAATCTCATAAAGAATTGTTTTTTCGTCTGCGAAGTATTGCATAGCAAAACTGTCTTCTTGTATTGGATATTCAATTAAAACTTTGTTAAGAGGAACTTCAAGTAATTTACAATACTCTTCTGTCTTTTTCTTTATAAGATCTTCAAAGTATGATTTTTCCATCTTTAGAACTTTTCCTCAACTTTCTTAATTTATTTTTCTGATTTCCTTTCCACTTCTATAAGCTTCTTTATCTTTTTCAAGACGGGATACTCCTTTTCTATTTTCTTATCGATTTCTTCTCTCAGTATGGTTGGCATTTAGTTTCTTGTTCTCTTCTTTCTTTCAATATCTCCTTTCCTTCTTCAGAAAAAACTCCAAGCTCCTCAGCTAATTCTAGAAATTCAATAGAAAAGATCCGAAGCCTTTTTTAAGTAGTTTATCTACCTTAAAAATTGTTCTACTACCCAAAACTTTCTCTCCCGGCGCTTTGGAAGATAGTTTTAACTCAAAAAACTTACTAAAGCTTCTCCCCAGCTAAGCCAACATTCTCCAGCAATTTCAGTACTTTTTCTTTCTCCCCAGCTAAGCCTTTCCAATCGAGCAATGCAAGCTCAACTCTCTCCTCTGTAACTTCAATCGCTTGCTTAATCATCTCTTCTGTTAGAAGCAGCAGATTATATTTTGAGCAGATGTGTGAAAGGGCGTAATTTGAATTTAATTCAAGGTTATTGAAAGCAGTACAATAATGACCTCCACCAAAGGCAAGTGCAGTTTTCCATTCCTCTTCTGCCTCCTCCAACTCATCAAACCTTTTTGTGGCCTCTAAAATCGTTTTTGCTACAACTTCTGCTGCTTGTTTATCACGCCACTCTGTTTCGCTGCTACCAATCTCAATAAAGATGCATGGCTTCTCGCAGTAAGGACCATGATGCGTTGCTTCTAGAGTGCATTCATATTGCAGCTGCGCAGCTGCAGCTTGCTTGTTAAGTTCAATAAAGAATTTTTTCAGCAGATGCGAGGAAGCTGCGCAAAGCTTTCTTTCCTTGCCTCCAAATTCTGCCCTATTCCAGTTTCCTATTAGATGCACACTCAGCGTTTTCCTATCCTCTTCAGAGCGATGGTGAGATGTGAAAATGAAGTAATCGGCATTTGCTTTACCTGTGTTAACATTTATGATATCCTCTTCACATATCAAGAAATGAATGTCAGGCTTAAACCTTTTTAACGCTTCATAGATATTAAGAGATGCTAAATCTTTCTTACTAACAACAACTGTGAACATTTTTAATTAAGCAAATCTTATTTTAATCCTTATCTTTAAACTTCCCCAGCTTAAGTGACTTAAGTGTGTGTAATGTCCTGATATCCTTTATCCTTACATAAACTTTTTATACTTTAACCTTAAATATTTACTATGGTTTTTAAAGAAATCGCTAGTAGAATTGCTATTCTGTTGGTTGCCTTTTCTGGTTATGCTGTAGGCAATATTCTTGCAAACGTTGCAGCAGATGAAGTGCGCAGCGGGAAAATTTATTTTAAGTTTTTACGCAATATAATGGCGCTCTCAGTTATCTTCTTCTTAGCATTTTTTGCCAAATATTTTATCTACACTCTAATTCCGGCAGCACTCTTGCTCTTGCTTTTAATCTTCAGTTTTCATAAAACAAATAAGGCTAAGGAAAGCGCTATGGCAATTGCCTTACTTGTGGCAATAGTTACAACATTCTTTTCAAATAACAATAACTTAATCTTTCTCATTTCTGCTCTAACTTTTATCTACCTGCTTGCGTCTGTGGCTTTGCTGAGACGGGTAGAAGGGAAGGGTGAAAAGAAACTTTAACATCTTCACAGTTTTTATAAATCTGCCCCACTTAAGGTTAAAGGTTTAAAATGATGCCCTCACGCCTAAAGGCGTGGGTTTCCGATGGATTTAGATAAGTGTGATATAAATAAAATGGTAAAAAAAGCTTGGGGGAGCAAGGGAGCAATTCCTACTATAACTGAAATTGGAGGTATCTTTGCTTAACAAATGAGAATGCTTAGGGGATTAACCTTATTTTTTGTATTTTTTGGAGTTTTGGTTAGTTTGGGGGTTGTGGTTGTATTTGCATTGGATTACAGCTATAGTACACAGCATTTTACCATATGGTATGATATTTCAGGTGAAGATGCCGTTGATCCAACTGATAGCGATGGCGATGGGACACCCGATTATATTGAAAAAACAGGCGAGTATTTAGAATATGCCTTTGACGTTTATAAGAATCAATTTGGGTATCCACTAAACGACTATGATGAGATCAATGTGGATGTTAAAGATACAAAAGAGATTAATGGGAAGGGAAAGCCCCTTGGCTATACGGCAGGTTGTATGAAAATTGTATTGGATAATGACATGGATGCAAAGCCGTTTGAAAGCGAGCTTTTGTTAATACCAGACAAACTTAGATTCACTACAGCACATGAATTGTTTCATATCGTTCAGGCTAAATATACTGGTGATCCCTATACACCAATTCTCTGCATGTTTTCTAGATTTAGTCTCATTCCAGATTGGATCATTGAAGGAACAGCAAAATGGGATGAGGATAGTGTTTGGGATAACATTAATGATTACACTAAATTTGCTAATTCTACATTGAAAACGCCATACTTGTCTCTTACCGCTAGAGACTATTCCGCCGTCCTATACTGGAAATTTTTTGAGAAGTATAGCTTACTCTCCGATTCAAACCCAACCGATAGTATATCCCCCGTGGGAACAGATTTAATATTTAATTTATTTGGTACCTTAAATTTTTATAATAATTTTAAAAATATCGCAAAACCTATGGACGCGGTATTGAAAAATCACAACACGAACTGGATAGAATCATTTAAAGACTGGCTTGTAACGAACTATGTCTTTAAATTGAGTAACTATCACGACTGGAAATACGAAGAAGGCAACTTATACGAGCCAGTCGGAATTTCCGATAAAAAAACACTTTCTATCGAGACTTCGTATAGATGGTTAACCTCGCTGCCACCTTGGTCTGGAGATTATTATGAAATAACGTTAGACCCCTCTGTAAATAAAATAAAAATAGAATTTTCTGGAAGCTCAACATCTGATAAATATGCATTCATAGTTTTATTTATCAAAAATGCCGGCATCGAACTGAAAGTGGAGCCCATCCAAGGATGGGCAAATAATGCCATTTTGAAACAGACAAACAACGATTATGATAAGGTTGTGATTATCATAGCCAAAATTAATGATGGTGAAGGTACGTATGAGATGGGTGTTTCTGGTTTCTCTGGCTGTGACCTAACATCAGCCTCAATCACGCCGCTCTGCACTGGCGATTGCGATGTTGGCGGGAAAATAAAAATAGATGCTAGCTACAGCGGAAGTTGTCCTGCGACTTCATATATAGAAGTCAATGCGATGAGCAGCGACGGCACTTGTGTTATGGACATGGATATAACATGCACATCCTCGTCTTGCAGCAAGAATTGGACAATTCCTTCTATTCCTGCGGAATGTAGCGGAAAAACAATTACAGCAACACATATGGGCAAACTGAGCAACAAAGAGGCTTACAT
>CAYICV010000008.1:0-10743 GCA_964362035.1 Candidatus Woesearchaeota archaeon
TACGCTCAATCTAAAGCCAGAAATTCACGCTCAGTTAGCCCCAGAAAAGGTCAAGAATGGGGATATCATGCACATAGAGGCGGAAATTAAAGACAGCTTCGGAATAAAAGAAGTGCAAGCAGACATGGGCGGAATTGAGACAATTTCGCTGCAACTGGCAAGCGGAACACCAAAGCAAGGAACATGGCAAGCTGAATGGAATGTGCACGATGTTGGAGAAAAGGATTATGTTGCAATAATAAAGGCAAAGAACAAGCTTGGAATTTCAGCAGAAACAAGCTTAAATTGGAGTGACCCTGCTTATACAGTAAAAAAATTATACTTTACTAATAATACTGCTGATACGGCTTCCGGTTGGCCAGCACTAAACAAATTGTTTGAGGAAGCAATAGTTGATAGCTCTATAGTCGCAAGAAGAAGTCCTGGGGAATTTGATTCCAATCTTCCAGGAAGCGCAGATTCTGGAATGTGGAACTCTACTTGTTGTGATTTAGCTTCTAATGCTCTTTCTACAGAAATTTTAGAACCAAGATCTTCAACTTTTCCAAACAGCACTTCAAACTTTCTTCAAGGATGGGTATGGGCAGCTAACCTAACAGGACAGCGAGTTGAGGCTGGAAATTGGAGCTTTAATTTAACTGTAGTCCCAACCCAAGGAGCATCTGGGGATACCCATGCCTACAGAGCAAGAGTTCTAGTTGTGAATAGAAATGGTAGTATAATAAAGAATTTAACAACACTAAATATCCAAACTGGAAGTCCTACAACAGGCCAAACTGGTTGGAGCAGAAGCAATGAAGGAGGGTTCTCCTCTCAGTCTTCAACTAACAGTAGAAATGAATCTTTTAACGTTACGGCTCAATCAGGACATACATTTAATGAAAATGAAACTATTTTTATCCAAATTGGTTTCGGAGCTGGGAATGATGCAACAGACAGAACTGTTGATTTAAGGTATAATAGATCTTCTACATTCGTGCAATCCCCACCAATCGGAAGCCTCGCCCCTTTCGCAGGAGCCCCTCCAGACAACGCAAGCATAAACAGAACTTCTGTAACTTCAGGCTCAGCAAATTACTGGGTTTGCCTGAATGCAACTGCGCATGACCCTGAAGATTTTAATGTTGCAGGAGATGATGCAGAAAATATTACAGTAGTTGCAAGAGTGTGGAATGGGACTTTCTTTGTAAATTTTACAATGACTGACACAGGCAGCACAAGCTGCGATGGTGTTGGAGGAGACAATATTTTTGGAGTAGAGATTAATTCCTCTTCAACAGTCGATGGCGCAACTTGGAATTTTTCTCACTTAATTGTAAATGATTCTGCCCAGGACTTTAACACTTCTATTGTAAACAGACGATGGAATATTACTGCTGTAACAAATACTGCTCCACAAATAACAAATATAAGAGTAGATGATGATTTTATTCCAACGCTTGGCTTTATTGACCTAGTTGCAAGCGGAACAAAAAACGCCTTCTGTAATGGCACTGTAACAGATACAGATGGCGGAGCTGACATTTCAAAGGTTAATGCAACTTTCTATGATGTTGCTGCATCTTCACCAACGGCAGCTGATGCAAATGCAACTCACTACACTAACCAAAGCTGCTTCCTTTCATCAGCTTCTGGCAATGATAAATTCTTTGAATGCCTTTTCCTTGTGCGATATTTCGCAAATAATGCAACATGGCAATGTAATGCAACTGCCTTCGATGCCTCTAATGCATTTTCTAGCAATATCAGTAATGCAACAATAAATGAGCTTATAGCTATAAACATTCCTACAGATGTTAACTTCGGCGCACTTGAGCCAGGACAGACATCTCTTGTAAATAAAACAAATATAACAAACGCAGGAAATATTGCAATCGATATTAGCATTTATGGTTTTGCGAATAACGCTACTGCTTCAGATAATGCAATGAACTGCACTTTAGGCGCTAACAAGAACATCTCTCTCTACTTTATGCGGTATAATGTAACAGACACAACAGGAGCACAATGCACAAATATTGGCTGGAGCTCTAACTATTGGAATTTAACTAACATAAGCAATGCAAAGAATTGGACTAATTTCAATTTAGGCAAACAGATTGATGAAGGAACACCTATGCGCAACGCAACTTGTTGGATAATAAAAGCACCAACAAATACAGAAACAGATGTTGGAGGCACTTGCAGAGGCGTGATAAGCATAACTGCTTTCAAGAACGAGTAAAATGAAAAGATTTTTATATTTTTACAACATTGAAGGAGAGAGTAAAAGGGGAATGAAAAATAAAATTTTATATTTAATATACGCATCAATCTTAATTATTTTTCTCTTATCCTTATCCATTCCAAATACAGAAGCAGTCGGAGTTGGTGTTTCCCCTGCAACTTTGCATTTCGGAAACATGTTAAGAGAGGGCTATGCAGAAGGCTACTTTTATGTTAGTGTTGGCACTGATGATTTTGTTACTGTAAGCGTGTCTCCAAGAGGGGAGATAGCAGAATGGCTTGAATTTCCTGATGGAGCTCAATTCGAAGTTAACAAAGTAAATCAGAAACGCTTTAAGGTTGTTATTAAGCCGCCAGCTGATGTTGCTAATGGTGTTTACAGCGGTGTTATAACCTTTACTACAGCTCCTCTTGGCTCTGTAGAAGGAGCAGTTGGGAGTGCAATTCAAGCTTCTGTTGAGGCTCGCATAACGATTGAAATTACTGACTTGCAATTCTTAAAATGCAAAGTTAAGAATTTTGAAATTAAGAGTACAGAAGAAAATCAGCCAATTTTAATCTCTGTTAGAGTACAAAATGAAGGAAATGTTAGGGTTAAACCAGAAGTTTCTGTTGTTGTTTGGAATCAGAGGCAGGATGAAGTAGTTAAAAGTTTTAATTTAAAGACAAGTGAAAATGTTCTGCCAACAACAGAGAAAGATTTCTTCTTCTCCCCAAGTTCTGAAGATTTAGGCATCTCGCAGTACTGGGCAGACCTTTCAGTAAGCCCTTGCGAAGATAGCAAACTTCTTACTTTTGACATTGTTGAGCCAGGAAGCTTAGCTCTCGATGGAATCTTTAAAACAATTTTAACAAAAGTTTGGGTTGATATCGGAGAAATTACTCCTGTAACAGCAGTCTTCCAGAATGTTGGAGAGGCAGCAGTTAAAGCAAAGTTTAGAGGAAATGTTGAACTTAATGGCAGAGTAGTGCAGCTTCTTGAAACTGAAGAAGTTGTTGTTGATGTTGGTGAAACTACAAATTTAACAACTTTCTTTACTCCTAAAGGGCCTGGGAGATATATTATAAGAGGGAGGATTTACTATGGCAATAAGCAAACTTTTGAAAATACTGGAATCATAAATGTTTTAGGAACTGTAATTAATTGGCCCTTAATTATCGTTTACAGCCTTATTGTTCTTCTTTTAATCTTCATAATCTACAAGCTTTCTAGAAGAAGAAAGCATTAAACAGCATTAAACGGATTTTATTAAGATTTTTGTTAAAATCTTTTAAACTTAGATAGCATGTAAGTGTAATACTCCCTTGCTAAGCTCAACAACCTTGTATCTCTTCCTTCAACAGCAACTTCTGCATAGATTTCAGCAACATGCTCAAGCAGATGATGAAGGTTCATGTTGGGGTTAGCCTTCTCTGCTGTGTAAATCTCTCTGATTTTTGCATAAAGATTTAACTTATTATAGATTTTCAAGATTTCTCTATAGGCATCTCTTTTTTCATTTCTGCCGAGCTTATTATACAGTTCAACTAGCAGGGAATAACTACTTCCCGCGAGTTTGAAATTACCATCATCTGCATAATAATTAGCTTTTTCAGTTAATTCATAAAAGTGTTCTAAGAAATCGTTCTTTGGTATTAGTGCAAGACTTTGTACTTGTCTTCTTTGCTGTCCACTAAGTGATTGCGCGTATTTATCAAATCTTATTTCACTCTCACTTCTTCCAATACTATCTCTTACCTTACTTTCACTTTGATATGAATGAGGTGGGTACTGATACCTCTGATAGCTTATAGTACTTGGCGCAAGCTCGTGCTTATGCCTATTATCTTTCCTTGAGTAGTCTTCTATCTCTGTTTCTTCCGTCTCCCCATTTCTTAAATAAACAAAGTAAAAGACAATTAAGAGTGAGAGAACGAGTAATCCAATAATTAACTTTGTATTAGATGTTGCTTGCACTATTAATCCTGTGACAAATCCAGTTATAGGAGAGGTGCCCTCCTTTAAATCGCTCAGTACAAGTGTTTTTGCATCTCTCAACTCATTCTGCGACACTTTTTTGTTTACATAATACCCTATTATTTTCTGTTCCTCATTCCATCTAACTATTGGGTCTTCTTCCAACACTTCATAGTCTTGTGTTAAAAAGTTAATTTCATTTACAGAAGAGGCTATGATCTTAGGAATTACTTCAATTACGCTTGTATTACTTTGTTGTGTTTCGATATCCTTCTTAATTAATGTTATTTCTCCCTCTCCTTCAAAGTATATTACTTTAAACACAGTTGCTGAAACTTTCACTTCCACTTTATTTTGAAGTCTTTGATTTTGCAGAATGTATAGCTCTCTATCGTCTTCCAAATTGTAAGTAAGCGCTGCTATATCTTCAATATCTTTTAAAGAAGTCTCTTGTATAAATGAATCTTCAGAAATTACAGAGATGTCTTTTGGTAGAGCGTTAAGAAGGCTCTTTGCTCTTAAATCAATTTTTTGAATTTCCTCTTCTACATTATTGGCATCTGTGCTGCTTCTTAGCCTTTCTAACTCTTCCTTAAAGCCATTAAACTTTGCTTTAGCCTCGTTCAATTGCAAAATCAATCCAATCTCCGCAGAATAGGAATTTCTCTCCAGAACAACCTTTGCCTTATCAATCTCTGAAAGCTGAGAATTTATTCTTTCAACAGCAGAATCTATTTTTCGCAGAACTTCATTCGGAAGAGTTTGAGTGGTTATTGCTTGGCCACTGATTGTAGTTGTTGGTTGCTGAGAGCTGGAACTGCTGGAACTTCCTTCTGCCGTAACAAAAACTTCATCGCTAAGCGGCCCAACATTGCCTGCTAAATCAACAGCAGCAATTCTGTAATAGTATGTTTTGCTTCCAATATCCTCCTCAAAATCCTGCTCGGCTGAATCAACATTCTTATAAAGGTCTGCGTAATCTACATTGCTCTGCTCATCTCTGTAAATATTAAATTGCTTTAATGTCTCGCCTTCATAAAACCACGTGAGCTTAACTTTATCGTCCTCTATCTCGGCATTTATGCTTGCAACTTTTTCTGGCTTAACTGCATCAACAACAAAGAAGCTGCCCTGTGTGATTACATTTCCAACATTTCCATTAAAGTCTTTTGCTGAAAAGCTGAAAGTACCAATTTTATTATGATCCGCCTCAGAAATTATCATAAATCCAGTCCAGGTTTGAGAGGAGCCATCTAAAGGAATCTGTATATTTCCACTTCCAAGGGAATAACTAAGTGTAGGAGAAAACTGAACAGGCTCAGATGTTTGAAGAGTAACTTCAATTCTTCCAGCTTTTACAAGAGGAGGCGAACCTAGAGAAGTTATTCTCGCAGAAGGGGGATTATCGACTATAACATTTACACTTACGTTTGCGGCTTTGCCTGCGTTATCTGTTGCTGTAGCAGTTATCTTATGAGAGCCATCAGAAAAGTCTTTCCATTCGTACTGCCAACTCTCTTTACCAGTTGCAGCTTGCAGATTATTAATTAAGATTTCAATCTTTGCAATCCCAGAGATATTATCTGCTGACGTGCCATTTATAATATAGGATGAGCCGCTTATCTGCTGCCCTTCTATTGGAGAAGAAATTGCTATGCTTGGCTTTGTTTTATCAAGCTTAAGTATCTGGCTCTTTACGCTTTCATTCCCTGCTGCATTCTGGGATGCGTATCTTATATAATAAATTCCCTCAGTAGCATGCAAAATTGTACTACTATAAACACTGCCTGCAAAAAGATCGCAATTGTCCCCAGCATCTATACAGTAATAAGTTGTATCGCAATCTGTACAAGCTAAGGTAATGCTAATATCCACATTCTGCCAATCTGATGAGCTAAAGGAAGATGAAGTAGAAGGAAGGGTACTATTACTTATACTTATTTGCAATTCATTGTCATTCAATTCGTTCGCTTCATTCAATTCATTTTGAATTTGCACCCTTCCTTCTACCTCGGAGGTTGAAATGTTGCTCTCTGCTTCATTGCTATTTCCGCTTTCGATACTATCGTTTAACGGTTGAATATCAAAGGTGACATCCTCTTCGATGAGTTGTTCATCACTTCCAGTATCGGTTACAACATTGTTTACAGGCTCACTGTCAACTGCAGAGCTCTCAACAGTCTCAGCTTCATTCTCAGCAACTGTAGAATCTTCACCAAAGACTAATGGATGCGTGGCAGCTGCTAAGAAAATCAGGATTGCAAATACGGCAATTATCTCACGTCTCATTTTTTCAGCCTCTTCAGAATTTCCTCATCCTTCTTTATCGCATCCTCTACAATCTTTTGCAGATAATCCTTTAGTTTAATCTTCTTGAGCGTAGAAATAATCTTAGCCTTAATGTGAGACTCTTCGCTAAGTGGAACATTAACCTTCTTCTCCTGGCTTTGAGCTTCCATTTCCTCTCTTCCTTTCCAAAAATATTTAAATATCTTTAAATCTTTCCATTTAAAAATCTTTCTATCTTAAGATAAAAGTAGCTAAATATTAAAATATTTTAATATTAAAGTATTTCTAAAGCTAAACGCTAAGCTTATGCGTGCTTTAAGCAAAATAGCTTAGAAAATAGCTCAGAAAAAGTTACTCATTAATGAAAGCAGTAATGCTCACAATTCCTCTGCAACTCCCTGCGACATCGGATTCAGAAGTTATTGGAACTTTCAAAATCCAGCATGTGTAATTTCCAGCATCTCCTCCAGCGGCATCAGCAGTTCTAGAAGGCAAGGTAAATTGAGTCCAATTTTTCGCATTCGTTGTATTTGTAAGATTCCAATAATTAGCAGTCCAGCTAAAGTCCGCTGAAGCACAGTTACTTAACCTTCCTGCAGTTACATTATACCGCATAAAGTAGAGAGAGATGTTCTTGTTAGCGCCTAAAGTGCAGTTCATTGCATTAGGTGAGTCAGTTTGGCCGTTTGCATAACCATAAGTGCTTATATCTATAATGGTATTGCCTGTGTTAGTTACATTAGCTTTCTGTATGGCAGAAGTGTCCCCTGGATTTAAAGTGCCAAAGTCTAATGTTGAAGGCACATTTAACGCTGTTAAGGCATTAACCGTGAAATTTCCATAAGTGCTATTTGAGAGATTTGCACCACTACCTTCTACTCCAGCATCGTAAACAGTTAAATTGCATTGCCAAGCTGTTGAATTGTCTGCATAATATTGCGCAGTAAATTGACATTCTCCTCCCCTAGTAGTACCGCTTCCCGCGATCAAACCACAACTAGTGTTTGTATAGTGATTATTATTATCATTCGCAGAGCCATGACTTGCTACATGCGTATTATAGACAGTGCCATTAAGCTTGCTTATATCACCAAAACCATTAGGGTCATTAAGAGTGGCATTACAAGTTACTTGTACAGTTGTGTTCTCTGAAAGCGTTATTCCTGACTGGCCGACAGTAGAAAAAACATTAATATCAGCTCTTGAGATGAAAGGAGCAACATTTGCGATAGTTAAAGTAGTTGTAATAGTATCAGCAAAGATAATTGGCAGCAAGCTTAACACTACTGCTGCTATCAAAGCCAAGAAAAATGCTCCTTCCTTCCTCATGTCTCCTTTTTACCTCTTTCTTATGCTTTTAAGACTAAGGCTTTATTTTTAAGCTTTTCTCTGGTTACTGCTATGCGCAATCCAAAAATCTTAAATAAGGCTCTTCCCTCGCAGTTAAAAAGAGGATTGCAGTATGGCAAGAGAAAGCTACTTTGGATTAGTGTACTTCATTCTGCTAAGCATTGTCTTATTCTCAATTTTGTTTGTTACCCCAAAATTCATAGGCATGCTTACAGCCGAAGTATATGTAAATAGAGCCCCTGCTTTTAATGTATCAAGACCAATAGCAAATCAGAGCTTTCAGGAAGACGCGAGCATAGAAAACGCATTTAACCTTCCATTCAATTTTTTTGATTTAGAAGGAGATAACTTAACGTTAAAGATGTTCGGGAATACTTCAACCTATGCGGAAGTTAACTCAACAACTCAGAATGTAACAATAAAGGCAACTCCAAACTTCAACGGTTTAGAAACAGTTTATTTTGTAGCTGAAGATAGCCGCGGCTTGAACACAACAAGCAATACAATAACAATTAACATTACTCCTGTAACAGACTTCTATTGGCATTACTCTGGCTCTAATTTCTCTCTCTACAACTACAGCTATCCGGTCAATCTCTCTTTCTATAATCCCTTTGGATTTTTGAATTTTACTTACGATGTTCTTAACTTTTCAACAAAATTCTTTTCCGGAGTAGATATAAATTTCACACAATTCATAAACATAAGTTTTAATAGAATTTTTCTTAATTCTACAGGACTTTCAGAAATAAATCAATCAGCAACTTTAACATTGTCAGACCTAACCTTCACAAATCCTCGCCTTTTAAGAGATAGCAGCATCTGTCCTTCTACAATTTGCACAAAAACTTCTTATAGTGGAGGCACTCTTATTTTCAATGTAACGGGTTTCTCAGAATATAAAGCAGAAGAAACTCCTGGAGTAAGTGATGGCAGCGGCAGCAGCGCTGGAGGAGGCGGAGGGGGAGGAGGAACAGGAAGAGCTATAACAGGAGCAGCAACAGAGGCATTCTCTTTAGATAAGGAAAGCATAAATGTAAAATTAAAGCAAGGCGAGACAAAGAGAACTACACTAAGAATAAAAAATGATGGAACTGCTACAATCGGGCTGAATGTAGACTTAAGTGATCTAGGCAACTTTTTAGTTTTTACGGAAATCGTTAGTACTTCAACTGTAAAGGTAACTTTGCAACCCCAAGAAGAGGCAATTCTGCAGTTAGTTTTGCAAGCGGATGATGAAATTGCTCCTGGAAGCTATCTAAAGAAAATTAAGATAAGAAGTGCATCAAAAGAGCTTGAAATTCTCGTCTTAATAGATGTAACTTCTAAGGAAGCCTTGTTCGATGTTGATGTTGTGATTCCTCAGAACTATCGCGAATTGGAGCCAGGAGACATTTTAACTGCTCAGATAATAATCTTTAATATTAGGCCAACGGCAAGAGTTGATGTGGATGTTCAATTTGAGCTAAAACATATAGATGGCTCTCTTCTATTAGCAAGTAACAAGTTTGTTGCAGTTGAAACAACAACATCCTTCATTGAAACTTTTCAGATTCCAAGAGATGCAAAGAAAGGGAATTACATTCTAAATGTAAAAACAATCTATGAAGACAAGACAGCTTCAGCTTCTGAGCTCTTTAGAGTTATCGAAAAAAGCTATCTTGGCTTTTCAAAAGATTTTCTAACTATATTTTTATTCTCTCTCGGCGCTTTAGTATTAGTAGTAATGTTCTTCTTCGTCTTTCTTGGGGTTTTCCATATAAAGAGAGAAACTTCAAAAGAGGCAATAAAAGAAAGGCACGCCATGCACATCGAAGTGGAAGAAATTTTTGATATGCTAAGCCAGGCGAGAAGGCTGCTTAAAGATGGTTATTATGAAGAAGCTCGAAGACTTTATAGGAGAATAAAGCTAAGATATGATTCCCTTCCAATAGTCGCCAAAAGAGAAGTTTATGATGAGGCTTATGAATTAGCAGTGATGTTAAAGAAAAGAGTTAGCATGCAAGAGCTCATTTGACTAAAATTTTATCTTCCTCTATTAATTGTCCTTTCTCTTATGTACAAGAAAAGGCCATATATTAAAGATGTTACAGCTATGCCTACCGCAATGTTGCCAAGTACAAGATAGATAGCCTCGCCATTTAACATGTTCATAGCAGAAAATAAATTATCAAGGGCTAGTGAAAAAAAGCTTAGCGAAAATAAGAGCCAAATTGCAGTATAGCGACTGGTTTTAAAGAACTGTATGAGATAAATAAAAGTGGCGAATAAGAAAAGTAGGCTAACTGCAAAACCAAGATACAAATTTAATTCACTTATGAATGCCATTTTTTCTTTCTTGGTTAAGTGCTCGGAAATTTTCAATTTCCGGCATGCCAGAAAGCTCTGCTTTCTGAGCACTTCTTTCTTAAAGAAGGTTATTAACCATCAAAAATTTTATTTTTAATCAGCGGCTTTCGGAAAAGTCGCAGGAAGATTATTGCTGAAAAGGAAAGGCTTAGCAATTTAATTAATGTAAACAGTTCTTGATTTAACGCAAGCTCGAGGATTCGCATGCCGGTTGCAACTCCAATCAGAGCAACTCCAAGCAAAATGTAGTTCCATCTGTAATCCTCTTCTTTCCTTCTTGTTAGATTATAAATTACAAGCATTCCAATTAGTAAGAGCAAGCCGTAGGCTATTGTAATCGAAGAATTCAGCAGAATTGTTTCAAATGGCATCTTCCTCTTTTTATCTTATATTGTTTTAGATAGCGACACTATTTTAAATACTTTCGGATTTGTTTATTTTTCTTTCCCAGCACCCACACCAACAAGAATAAAAGAGGCAAGCAAGGTCTCAGGCTGAAGGGCCTAATGTCTTTCCCTTATAGTCAATTTCCCTCTTAATTTTAACTGGGAGATGATTATAGACTTGCACAT
>CAYICV010000009.1:0-7806 GCA_964362035.1 Candidatus Woesearchaeota archaeon
GGCAATTCAGAGAGCAAAGCTTAATATCATTAAAGTCAACAGAGGTTGCGGAAGGTTCGACTGTGCATGCAATGAAGGGCACAGCATTCCTTTCAAAATAGAGGGAAAAGTAGGCTCTTCGCACATAACTTTGTCTCCTGCGCCAAAAGGAACAGGCTTAGTCATAGATGATGAATGCAAGAGGATTATGCGCCTAGCAGGAATAAAAGATATTTACAGCAGAACAAAGGGGCAAACAAGAACAAAAATGAATCTTGCTTATGCTTGCATTGATGCACTAGAAAAAACAAATAAGCTCGTGAAATGATATCCCAAACAATTATAATAATATCCAAAAACAAAACGCTACTTATGCTTACAATAAAAAAGTAAAGCGAAACAAAAACAAAAATGATAGCCGCAATTCGCATTCGAGGAAGAGTTGAGAAAACTGCCGAGGTTAAGAATACTTTGCATAGGCTAAGACTTAGAAAAAAGCATGTTTGCGTGCTATTGCCAGAAAAAAAAGAGATTATAGGCATGCTTAACAAAGTGAAGGACTTCATAACTTATGGTGAAATTGATAAGGAAACTCTTAAACTGCTGCTTGAAAAAAGGGCTAAAGCAGAAGGAGATAAATCAGTTAAAATTGAGAATGGTTTTGCTGAAAGGTTGCTGAAAGGAGAAGCAAAACTTGAGGATGCAAAGATTAAGCCTTTCTTTCGCTTGAATCCGCCAAGAAAAGGATTTGAAAGAGCTGGAATAAAAAAGCCTTTCACGGAAAGAGGAGTTTTAGGTTACAGAGGAGAGAAAATTAATGAGCTGATAAGGAGAATGCTGTAATTAACAAGATGAAAAGAAAAACAAATAAGATGCGAGGCAGTAAAACGCATGGCTATGGAAGTAAAAAGAAGCATAGAGGAAAGGGAAGCAGAGGGGGCAAAGGCATGGCAGGAACTGGCAAGAGAGCTGATCAAAAGAAGACATTCATTCTGACAAAACAGGGAACTTCTTATTATGGCAAGAGAGGATTCTTTTCTGTAACAAGAAAAGAAGTTAGTGCAATTAATCTTGATGAGCTGCAAGAGAAGCTGTCAAAGCTGCTCGCGGAAGGAGTTGCAAAGCCTGCTGACAAGCCAGCAACTTATGAAATTGACTTAGCAGCTGCTGGTTATGATAAGCTTCTTGGTAGAGGAAACGTAAAAGAGAAGTTTTTAATAAAGGTAAAGTCTGTTTCAGCAAAGGCAAAAGAAAAAGTTGAATCTGCTGGAGGACAGATTTTAGCTGCGTGATAAAAAGAAAAAGAGGAAAATGGGATTTTGGAAAGAGTTGCTTCTGAACTTGCCTGGAGTAAAGCAGCCGACTGAAAAGAGGCTTCCTTTTAATACTAAGCTTAAATGGACTCTTACTATTTTGATTGCTTACTTCATTCTTACTTTAATTCCTCTCTATGGCCTGGGAGAAGCTGCTTTGCAGCAATTTGAGTTTCTTGCAATAATCCTTGGAACAACCTTCGGAAGTGTGATAAGCTTAGGAATAGGTCCAATCGTAACCGCGAGCATAGTCTTGCAACTTCTTGTTGGCTCTAAACTGCTTAATATCAATCTGCGAGATGCAGATGGGAGAAGACTTTTTCAAGGTCTTCAAAAATCGCTTGCAATCCTCTTCACTGTATTTGAGGCTATAATCTATGTAATGCTCGGCGGCCTTTCTCCTGCAGCAGGCTTTTCCCCATGGATTCTTATCTTCCAGCTATTCTTAGGAGGAATTTTAATTATTTACATGGATGAAGTTATTAGTAAGTATGGCTTTGGAAGCGGAGTAAGCTTATTCATTGTTGCTGGAGTTGCCTCTGAACTCTTTGTCAGATTGCTCTCTCCTTTTGCTGTTGCTGGCGGGGAAGGAAGAGCAGGGAGATTATGGGTTTTATTTGCTCAGTTAGGAGCTGGCCAGCTCTCTGAAGCAGTCTTGATTTTAATTACAATTGCAGCAACTGTTCTCATCTTCTTAGCAGTAGTTTATGCACAATCTATTAAGGCAGAAATTCCTCTTAGTTTTGGCCGCATTAGGGGCTATGGCATTCGCTGGCCTTTGAGCTTTTTCTACACAAGCAACATTCCTGTAATATTAACAGCAGCCCTGCTTGCAAATATTCAATTACTTGGCACGCTCAGCAAGATTCCAATTATGCAAACACTTGCAAATTGGGTTAATCCGCCTTCTATACTTGGAGAGGGTTTAACCGGCTTAATCTTCAGAGGTGCGCTCACAGGCACAGATGTTTTGCAGGCAATTGTTTATACTTTAGTTATGATTGGCGGAAGTGTGCTCTTCGCAGTCTTTTGGGTTAAGACTGCTGGAATGGATGCAAGAACGCAGGCGCAGAATATAATGGGAAGCGGCTTGCAAATTCCTGGCTTCAGAAGAGATGAACGCGTTTTGGAAGCGATACTCAACAGATACATAATGCCACTCACTGTAATGGGCGCAATCGCAGTTGGCTTACTCGCTTCTGTTGCTGATTTGCTTGGCGCGCTTGTGAGAGGAACAGGATTGCTCCTTGCAGTCATGATAATTTATCGTCTTTACGAAGAAATTGCACATCAGCATGCAATTGACATGCATCCCACATTAAAGAAATTTATTGAGAAGTAGTTAAAGAAGTTAAGGCGCATATTCTTTAATATTAAACTTCCCACATCCGCCATCATAATGCCAACATGAAGGTCCTTCACTCCATCTAAACACTAATTGCTTGTTACAGTTTGGGCATGCCTCTTCCATAACATCGCCATAGTCATATCGTTCTTTGGCGAGCTTCATAATGTGATTAATCTCCTCTTCTGTTAATTCTTCTTTCACGCTCTTTTCTAGTAAATTTTCAAGTTCTGTTTGCATCTTAATCATAATACAAAAGAGAATAAAAAGTTTCAGCAACGTTTTTAAATGAAAATTCCCTCTTGCGTTAATGACAATTGCTGAAATTGTTGCTGCGCAGCCAGCTTTATTTATGATAGCAATTTCATTCTTAATAGCTCTGGCTATAAGCCTTGTGTATAAGTACATGAGCAATCAAAGCGAAATGAAGAGATTAAAGGGAGAGCTAAAAGAATTGCAGAAGTCCATTAAAGAGAACAAAGGCAAGCCAGAAAAATTAACTGAGATTCAGAAGCAGCTTGCCGAGAAGAATATTACCTATATGAAACACTCCTTCAAGCCAATGCTTTTCACATTCGTTCCTGCAATTTTAATCCTGGTATGGCTTAAAAATCTCTATAATGGTATAGACATAATTCTTACTCTCCCATTTGGCCTCGGATTAAATTGGATTTGGACTTATGTTATATTCAGTTTCGTCTTCAGCTTAATTTTAAGAAAATTTTTACATATTTATTAAACACGTAGCAAAAACAAAATGTTTAAGCCAGGATTAATCTGTAAAAAAACTGTTGGGAGTTGGCAAGGTTATTGTTTAGTTGTAGAGCTGAGAGATGAGGGGAGGGAAGTGAAAGAGGGAAAGGATGGGAAGGAAATGAAGGAAGTGGAGAGGCAAAAGCAAGAGGGGAAGCAAAGATTTGCAATTATCGATAATGGAATAATAAGAAAAAGATGTAACATTATGCATCTCGAGCCTGTAACTTTTGTAAAAGTGAAAAAAGGCGAAAGTTCTGAAAGAATTGGCGAAATTCTGCGCGAGGCTGGCTATGAAAATAAAAAAGTTGAGAGGAAAAAATGGTTGAAGAAAGAGAAAGTGGAAAAGAAGAAGTAAATCTGACTAAAGATGCTGAAAGGAAGTTGATTGAACTCAGCATGCTTGATGAGGAGAATAAGAAAATTGAGCAGCAAATGCAGTTAATTGAGCAACAGATTCTTAACTTGCAAAGGCTTGCTATTGATTTAGACGAGATTTCTCAGCACGAAGAGGCTGAATTTTTGGCTTCTCTTGGAAGCGGAGTTTTTGTTAAATCAAAATTGCTTGAGAATAAGAAAGTTCTCATCAATGTTGGAGCTAATTGCGTGCTCGAGAAGAGCTGCGAAGAGGCGAAAGAGATTATAGCGGCTCAAACTGAAAAGCTGAAAAAGGCGAGAGAAGAGCTTGCTGAGCTTATCGCTAAGAACTTTGAATTAATGCTTCAGATTGAAACTGAGCTGAGAAAGAGAAGAGAATGAGAAAATAGTTTGCTATATCAAAAATGAAAAGAGAAGTGCTTGGATTGACTGAAATTGTTTTGATAAAAGGAAAAAATGAGAATGGAGGAAGGAGGCTCTTAAAGGTTAAAGCCAAAATAGATACTGGAGCTTCTAAGAGCAGTATATGTGATACTTTAGTTAAAAAACTTAATCTGCAACCACACGACAAAACTGTTACGCTTAAATCTGCATTTGGAAAACAAAGGAGAAGATTGATTAAAGTTCCTATAAAGATAAAAGGAAAAGGTTTAAAAGCCTACTTTAGTGTTAGCGATAGGCGACATTTAAAGCACGATATTTTGATTGGCTTGAATATCTTAAAGAGATGGAAATTTTTGATTGACCCATTAAAATAAGAAAAATAATAAAACGGAATTAAGATAGGTGTTAAGATAAAATTAAGATAAGTTAGAAAAAGGGTTAAAGCGTCGGGGAAATGAAACTGGCAATTGTTAGTTTGAAGGGTAAGAGTAGCGAGGCGATAGCGAGGGCTGCGGCAAAATATTTTGACGCTGTGAGCAGTTTTCATCTCCGTAACATAACTGTAGGGGTAGATAAGGAAACAAGAGTCATGCATGAGAATAAGGATCTTGCGGATTATGATTGCGTGTACTTGCGCGGCTCTTACAACTATGCAGACTTGCTCATTAGCATTGCTCTTGCATTGAAGGGAAAGGTGTATCTGCCAGTAACGGATGAGGCTCTTGCAGTTGCACATAACAAATTTCTTACTGAAGTTAAGCTGAAAGATGAAAAGATTCCTTTGCCAAAAACGCATTTAGTGTATAAAGAAGAAACTGCAAAAATTGTTGCTAACTCTCTGCATTATCCTGTTGTTTTTAAGATGCTTAGTGGCACGCATGGCAAGGGAGTGATGTTTGCTGAATCTGCTGAAGGGGCAAACAGCTTGATAGACATGCTTTCTAAGATCAAAGAGCCTTACATAATTCAGGAGTATGTTGAAACAGGCGCTACTGATATTCGTGCTCTTGTTGTTGGCAGAAGAGTGATTGCAATGGAGAGGGTGGCAAAAGAAGGCGAGCTTAGAGCTGGCATTCATTCTGGCGGAGTGGGAAGAAAGCTTGAGCTTGATTATGATAACAAGCAACTTGCAAGAAAGGTTGCAAAAACAATTAATGCAGACATCTGCGCAGTTGATATGCTCAAAGGAGCAACAAAAACTGTTGTAACAGAAGTTAATCTTTCTCCAGGAATAATTGGTCTTACAGATGCAACAAAGATAAACGTTGCAAGTAAAATTGCAAAAAGCCTTTACAGGAGAACAGAAGAATTCAAGAGGGGCAAAGCAGAAGATAAGCAGAAGTTGTTTGACATCTCAGCACTTGGGAATAGCTTAAGCTCAGCAAGGGAAATGATAACCAATATTGTAATAAAGGCTGGCAGAATCATTTTGCCGCCAGCATTAACAGAGATAACAGACTTCTTTCCAGATGAAGAAGTCAGCATAAAAGTTGAGAAAGATAAGATTGAAGTTAAGAAGTTGAAGAAAGAGGGGAAGTAGAAGAGAAATAGCTATCTCGTCTCCTTCTCGAGCAACAGCACGCAAATAACTATTATTTATCCTTCTGATTAATAAACTTTGTCTTCTTTATCTTAACAACATTTTTAAAAGCATAAATAATATGTCTAAAAGAAAAAGGAAAGAAAAGAGGGAAAAAAAGAGGAAGAATGCTCGAATCTCTACTGAATCCAAAGAAGGCTGAAAGAAAGCCATGGGAAATGTTTTTTGTTGGCTCGCTCTATACTGTAGTATCAATTTTAATTGCTAACTGGCTTTTTTCAGGCAATTCAGTATTCAAAGAGCACGTAAGTATAATAACCGTCTTCCTTGTAGTAAATTTTTCAATTCCATTTATGTTCTACACTATCCGCCTGGAAGAAAGGAAAACAACTGAGCTTAGGGCAGAAAGGGGCATCTTGAGAGAGCACGCTCATGCCCTAGCAGCATTCATGTGGCTCTTCCTCGGCTTTGTAGTTGCTTTCTCTGCATTCTTTGTTTTATTCCCAGACCAAGTAGAGAATAACTTTAAGGTACAAGTTGAAACCTATTGCCAGATAAATTCATACACAGAAGAGCAATTCAGTTCATGCTTAACAGACAGCTATACTGGCAAGATAACAACTGAAACAGGATTTATACTTAAGGAATTTAAGCTAATTTTCTTAAATAATATTAATGTGATGCTAATAAGCATTCTTTTCTCTCTCTTTTTTGGAGCAGGAGCAATCTTCATTTTAACATGGAATGCTTCTGTTATTGGAGCTGCTGTTGGTATATTATCGCAGAATGTTTTTCATATTCCTTTAGGCTTGCTTCGTTTTATGATTCATGGCATTCCTGAGATTCTTGCCTACTTTGTTGCAGGCCTTTCTGGCGGCATTATTGGAGTTGCAGTCATAAGACATCACTTTGCTGAAGATGAATTTAGGAAGATTATCAAAGATGCCTTAGTTCTGTTTTTAATAGCAATAGCTTTGCTTCTGCTTGGTGCTGTTATTGAAGTTTTTGTAACGCCGGCAATTTTTGCTTAGTTTTGGCTTAGCTGTTGGCTGCTGTTAAGTTTGATGAGCAGAGAGAAAAAGGCAAGCAGGTTCATTGCCCTAATCATTTCCTAAAACCCTTTTGCACGCTTTCAAGCAAAAGGTTTTTTAAGGTTCTCTGCGGAGAGGAAAGATGGCTGAGGGCGAATTAGAAGAAAGGAAGAGAAGAATTTTTGGATTCTTTAAAAAGAATTCTAAAAGTGAGGATAGCGATAGCATTAGCAACAGCGAAACAAAAGAAGAAAGAGGAAGAAGTGATACTATAGAAATTAGGAAAGAAAAGCTGACAGGCATCTTTAAACAAGCTGAATGGATTTACTATCCCTTGCTGTTGATTATAATTTGGATTGGCATTTTTGTTAGAACAAGGAACATTGATAAGATAATTCCTGGAGCTCTTCCAACTGATCCAGACTCTGCACTCTTTTATAGATGGGCTGAAACAGTTGTGCAGCAAGGACATTTGCCTGTAATTGATACTATGCGTTATGTACCTCTTGGTTTTGATACTTTCGCAGAAAGCAGATTCTTTTCATACTCTCTCGCATGGCTCTATAAAATTATTCATGTAGTTAATTCAAAAGTAACTTTATTGCAAGTAGATATGCTCTACCCAATTATTCTTACTCCATTTATAATCATTGCTTTCTTCTTCCTCATCAAGAAGATATTTGATTGGAGAATTGCATTAGTTGCTTCAGCATTCCTTGCAGTAATGCCTGCGTTCTTGCAGAGAACTATGCTTGGCTTTTCTGATAAGGAGCCTCTTGGAATGCTTTTCTTTTTCCTTTCACTTTACTTCTTTGTTTCAGGATGGAAGGAAACAAAGTTGAAGATTGCGGCACTTTATGGCGCGCTTGCTGGCTTATTTACAGGCTTACTTGGCTTAACATGGGGCGGCGTAGACTTTATCTTTATGACTATTGGATTAGCCACTTTCATGCTCTTCTTTTTTGGAAATTTTAATAGGAAAGACTTTGCTGTCTATATAGTATGGCTTATCTTTATGACTGCTGTTTTAACAATTTTTCTAAAGCCGCTTATTATTTTTTTGTCGCCATTCTCAAGCTTGTA
>CAYICV010000009.1:7816-9844 GCA_964362035.1 Candidatus Woesearchaeota archaeon
AATTTTTAGTACAAGATATTCTATTATCGGCTTGGTTTCCTCATTCCCCTCAGCTGTTGCCTACTTTCCCCTTCCCCAATTTATAATTTTCTTTTTAGCAGAAAAAAGGTATAAAGCTTTGAGGATGCCATTACAGTTCTTTTCGATATTTGTTGCGCTTGTAATTGGCATAGCTGCAATGACCCTCTTGAATCTTGCTTATTTCGGAAATCTTAACTTTTTGCTCACTTTATTTTCACAATTAAGACTTAAATTCTTACATCCATTTGGTTTAGAGAGACTTACTTTAACAGTAGCAGAAAATCAGCAGCCTTTCATTTCTACTTGGATTGGCACATACGGCCATTTCTTCTGGCTCTTTATTTTAGGAGGCATTCTTCTATCCTATTACATCTTCGCAGAACTCGACAAAAAATACAGATACGGCTTAACAGCTACATTTGCATTCTTTATAATAACTTTAATCTTCTCCCGTTACAAGCCAGACTCGATACTTAATGGCACCTCTCCGCCAGCGCAGATTGCTTTTTTTGTTGGCATGTTGATTATTCCTATTGCGTTGATTTATGTTAATATAACCACTTTCAAAAAAGACAGAAAGAACTTTGAAAAATTTGCAGAGATTGATAAGGCTTTAATTTTTGCTTTAATATGGTTTGCATGGGCTGCTATCGGCGCAAGAGGAGCAATAAGATTAGTTTTCCTTTTGGCTCCTGTTGTTGCCTTTCTTGGAGCATTTTTAATTGTAAAGGTTGCTGAGCTCACAATGAAATTTAAAGAAAATGTGTTTAAGTATGGCACGCTCGCAATTATCGTTTTAGTTACAATATTCCTTTTCTACGGTTTTGCAGCGGCAAGTGCTGCTGCAACTCGCAATATGTTCCCTCATCTACATCCTCAGTGGACTAATGCAATGGATTGGGTTGCGCAGAATACTCCTGAGAATGCTGTCTTCGGCCATTGGTGGGATTATGGTTATTGGCTTCAAACAGGAGGCAAACGCGCAACATCCCTTGATGGAGGCAATGTTTATCCTTATTGGGACCATTTAATGGGCAGATATATGCTAACAAACTCAAATCTCACAGAAGCTTTAGAATTTCTTCGCTCTTATAACATTACTCATTATCTAATTGACTCATCTGACATTGGGAAATATCCTGCTTATTCTCTAATCGGAAGTAATGAAAGTTTTGATCGCTATTCTTGGATTCCTACTTTTGTAACAGATGAAAATGCTGTGCAGGAAACAAGAAATGGAAGTCTCTACATTTATCAAGGAGGAAGTGTTTTGGATGAAGACTTTGTCTGGCAAGGTGAGCTCTTCGCGGCTGAGAGGGTTGGCATTGTGGGCTTCTTGCTATCTGTGACAGAATCGGATAATGTTGTAAACTTTGGAAAGCCGACAATTGTTTTTGTGAAAGACGGTCAGAGAATAGACTTGCCATTAAATTGTATTTGGGTTGAAGGAAGGCTTTACGAATTTAATGGAGAAGGTATTGATGGTTGCCTGCGTTTAGTCCCAAAAGTTCAGCAAGATGGAAGAATAAGCAATTTCGGCTCTGCTTTCTACTTATCACCAAGAGTCAGAAGGGGCTTGATGGCTCGCCTTTACTTGCTTGAAGAGAACAATCCTTACTTCAAGCTTGTGCATGTGGAAGATGATTTAGTTGTTGCTGAGATAAAAAAACAATTGGGAGATATTCCAAGTATCATAGATTTTAGTGGCCTAAGAGCGCCAATAAAAATTTGGGAAATTAATTACCCTGAGAACATTAAGCCAAATGCGAAATACTTGGAAACAAATTACCCAAATCCAGCATTATCCGAATCTGGAGGAAGATATTAAAATGTTGGATTGGACGTTAATGCTGGAACAAAGGCGAAAGCAAAGGCAAAAGATAAAAATCTGTATCAAGTCTTAACAAAGAAAATGGCATTCTCAATAATTTCATTTGCAATTGCATTCTTTGTAACTTTAATTGCCATTCCATTTTGGATGCGGAAGGCGAAAAGCATTGGCTTAGT
>CAYICV010000010.1:0-5330 GCA_964362035.1 Candidatus Woesearchaeota archaeon
TATTTAGTCTACTGTGGCATCGGTGAAAAATCTTAAAAACTTAACTATCGTTAACTTTCTATGAAACTACTCTATCCGCAAGAGATTGAAGTATTTTATCTAATCCCTGCAGTTAGGAAAGAATTTGCAGTTCAATTGAAGAAGCAAGGAAAAGAGCAGCGTGAGATTGCAAAGCTTCTTGGCGTAACAGAAGCAGCCATCTCACAATATTTGAATGAAAAGAGGGCAACCGAGATTAAACTTGATAGAATCATTATTAGTAAAATTAAGAAATCTACTAAGAAAGTAAAAAGTCCTATTGACATAGTAGGAGAAATACAAGAAATATTGGCTTTTATCAGACAAACAAGACTAATTTGTAAATATCATCATAGATTTATGAAAGGAATTCCAAAAGATTGCTATGTTTGCTTTGGATATGTTAAAAGCAGGATAAATAAAGACAGACAAAAATGAAAGACACACTTCTGCTCGAATTTGATAGAGGCATATATGATGAAAGAACAAAGGTAAAGGAGATTTTTAGAGCAGACAAAGGAATTAGCGAGCAAGTAATTAGGCTAATAAGCGAAGATAAGAAAGAGCCTGAATGGATGTTGCAAAAGCGGCTTAAGGCATTTGAAATTTTTTCTAAGATGCCTGTTCCAAAATGGGGAGCTGATTTGAGCAATCTTGCTTTGGATGAGATTTCTTATTATGTTAAAGCAAGCGAAGTTGAGAATGCAAGAAGCTGGGAGGAAGTGCCAGAAGAGATAAAGAGAACTTTTGAGAAACTTGGCATTCCTGAAGCTGAAAGAAAAGTTCTTGGTGGCGCAGGCGCGCAATTTGAATCAGCAGTTGTTTACCACAACTTAAAGAAAGAAATTGAAGAAAAAGGCGTTATCTTTGAAAATATGGATGTTGCATTACAGAAATATCCTGAACTTGTTAAAGAATATTTTATGACAAAGTGCGTGCCAATTGGATATCATAAATTTGCTGCACTTCATGCTTCAGTTTGGTCAGGTGGAACTTTTATTTATGTGCCAAGGGGAGTTAAAGTTGAACTGCCTTTGCAAGCTTATTTCAGAATGAATGCAAGAGGCATGGGACAATTTGAACATACTTTGATTATTGCAGAACCTTATTCACAAGTAAGCTACATTGAAGGTTGCTCAGCCCCTCGTTATGCAACAAATTCTTTACATGCAGGTTGCGTTGAAATTTATGTTAAAGAAAATGCAAGGGTAAGATACACAAGCATAGAAAACTGGAGCCGCAACACTTACAATTTAAACACAAAGCTTGCAGTTGTTGATAAAAATGGCATAATTGAATGGGTAAATGCAAATTTCGGCTCGGGCATCACAATGCTTTATCCCTCTTCGCAGCTAAAAGGTGAAGGCGCAAGAAGCGACTTTTTAGGCATTGCGTTTGCAAACGGCAAGCAGTGGCAAGACACAGGAAGTAAAGCTTACTTGCTAGCTCCAAAAACAGCAGCAACAATAAAAAGTAAGAGCATTAGCAAAGATGGAGGAATAACAACTTATCGCGGTCTTGTAAAGATAGCAAAGGCAGCAATTAACAGCAGAGCAAATGTTCAATGCGATGCATTAATGATTGGAAAAGGCAGCATAAGCAATACAATTCCATACATTCAAGTTGAAAATGATAAAGCAGAAGTTGCGCATGAAGCGACTGTTGGCAGAATAAGTGATGAACAGATTTTCTATCTTATGAGCAGAGGAATTAAAAGAGAAGAGGCAATTCAGATGATCGTTAACGGGTTTATAGAGCCAATTTCTAAAGAATTGCCGCTTGAATATGCTGTTGAACTTAATCGCCTCATTCAGTTAGAGATGGAAGGGAGTGTTGGTTAGTACGTTGTTAAAATGTTAAATGCAGAATTTATCAAAAAATTATCAGCGGAGAGAAAAGAGCCGGCATGGCTGTTGCACAAGCGATTAGAGGCTTTTGAAAGATTCAGCTCCTTGCCACTTCAAAGCTTTAGATATGGCTTGCATATCATGTTAAAATTTGATTTTGATTTTGAGAAACTTGAAATTGAGCCACAACCGAATACTTCAGATGATTCAGTTATTTCAGAAGCGTTCAAGGAAAATTATGCAAAGCTTGTTAAGCAAGATAAGTTTTCAGCTTTAACACTCGCACTTGCAACCTGCAAATTCTTGCATGCAAAGGAAAATGAAATCTTAGATATCAACCTTAATCAACAAGATCAATTTAATCACACTTTAATCATAGCAGAGCCAAATTCGCAGCTAAACATAATTGAGAAAATCAAAGCAAACAGCAGCAACTATAGAGGCAATATTGTTGAAATCCACGCAGCTGAGAATACTGAGATTAATTTTATTTCTTACCAAAGGTTAAGCAAAGAAACTTATTGTGTAACAAGCAAAGTCGCAGAGTTGCAGAAAAATGCTAAAGTGAATTGGCTTGATATCACATTAGGAGCAAAATTTGCTAAAAGCGATGTTGTAAGCCTGCTTAAAGGCAAAGGAGCAGCAACAAATAGCTATGGCATCTTTCTTGGAAGCAAGGAGCAGCAATTTGATTTGTATGCAGAAGCAATCCACGCAGCAGAAGAAACTAAAAGTGATATTTTAATGAAAGGCGCACTTAAAGATAAGGCAAAGGCACTTTATCGCGGCTTAATTAAAATTGAGCCAGTAGCTGCAAAGTCAGATGGATATCAGAAAGAAGAAGTCTTACTACTCAGCGAAGATGCAGAAGCAGACGCAATTCCAAATTTAGAAATTAAGAATGAAGATGTTAGATGCACGCATGGAGCAAGCATTGGCAAAATTGATGATGAAAAGCTTTTCTATTTAATGAGCAGAGGATTAAGCAGACGAGAAGCAGAGAAGCTAATCGTTGAAGGCTTTTTTGATTCTTTGCTTCAAAAAGTTAATATTCAGAATGAAATTAAGAGCATATTGCTCAAGAAATTAAAATGAAACTAATAACAATGAATGTGCAAGAAATAAAGAAAGATTTTCCTATCTTACAGAGAAAGTTTAATGGAAAGCAGCTTGTTTATTTAGATAGCGCTTCTACAACGCAAAAGCCTGCTGTTGTGATTAATGCACTTAAAGAGTTCTATGAAAGTTATAATGCAAATGTGCATCGTGGGATTTATCAGTTAAGCGAGGAGGCTACTCAGCTCTATGAGAATTCTCGCGAGAACATTGCCAACTTTATCTCAGCGCGGCCTGAAGAACTTATTTTTACAAAAAATTGCACTGAGGCAATTAATCTGGTTGCTTATTCACTTGCAGAGCAGCTGCATGAAGGGGATGAAATTCTGATCTCACAGATGGAGCATCATAGCAATTTTGTTCCATGGCAACAGATTGCTAAGCAAAAGCACGCAAAATTGAAGTTTGTTGAAATCAATGAAGATGGCAAGCTTAGCGTTGAAAGCTTAAATTCTCAGCTAAGCAGAAAAACGAAGATTGTCAGCCTAACTCATATTAGCAATGTTCTTGGAACAATAAATTCTATTCGCGAGCTTGCAGAGATAGCGCATGATAGTGGCAGCTTGTTTTTTGTTGATGCAGCGCAGAGTGTAGGGCATATGAAAGTAGATGTTAAGCAGCTTGATGTTGATTTTCTTGCTTTTTCAGGGCATAAGATGCTCGGCCCAACTGGAATTGGTTGTTTGTATGGTAAAGCAGAATTGCTAAAGCAGACGAAGCCTTTCATTTATGGTGGGGATATGATTAAGGAAGTTAAGTTTGATAATACAATCTTCAATGAGCCTCCTTACAAATTTGAAGCTGGAACTCAGCCAATTGCCGAAGTTGTTGCATTAGGCAAAGCAGTCGAATATCTGCAGAAGATAGGAATGGAAAACGTTGAAGAGCATGGTAAGATGCTTACAAGATACGCTACCGAGAAATTAAATGAGATATCTGATATCAAAATTTACGGCCCTCAAAATGGAAGAGCTGCAGTAATCTCATTTAATATTACAAATGTCCATTCACACGATGTTGCAACAATTCTTGACAGCGAAGCTATTGCCATAAGAGGCGGACATCATTGTTGCATGCCCCTCATGCAAGTTCTTGTGATAAGTGGAGCTGCAAGGGCAAGTTTTTATTTGTATAATACAAAGGAAGATGTTGATGCTCTGCTTAGCGGAATAGAAAAAGTCAAGAAGATTTTTGGAGAAGGGTAAAATGCCAATAAAGGAAATGTCATTACAAGGATGGTATGAGGTTATAGATTTAGGATTTTTTATTTTTAATCCTAAAGATAATTACTCAAATTTAAGAAGATTAGCCAATCACGAAGCAAACGCTTTGGAAAAAGGAATAATTGCAGAAGACCTCGATTTAGACGAAATTAAAACTATAGGATTCTATCATCCCCCCAATCCCAAGAAAATAAGAAGAATATCTTAACAAAATGCAAGACATGTATAGAGAAAACATAATTGACCATTACAAGAATCCGAGAAATTTTGGTAGCTTGCAGAATGCAGATGCTGTGCATAAAGAATTTAATATTCTCTGCGGAGATGAAGTCGAGTTACAGCTTAAGTTTAACAGTCACGCAATCGCAGATATAAAATTCTTGGGCAAAGGTTGCGCAATCTCGCAAGCAAGTGCAAGCATTCTGAGCGAATTTGTTAAAGGCAAAAACATTGGAGAGATTAAAAATTTGCAAAAGGAAGATGTCTTAGAACTTCTTGGCATTAAAATTTCTGCTGTTCGCCTTAAGTGTGCTCTGCTCTCACTCTATGCTTTAAAAAACGCAATCGCAGAGTTTGAAAATGGCACTTGAAATTAAAAACTTGCACGTTAGTATAAACGGAAATAAAATCCTTAAAGGAATAAATCTTGAAGTCAAGAGAGGAGAAGTAGTTGCACTTATGGGGCCTAATGGTTCTGGAAAAAGCACTCTTGCACTTACATTAATGGGACATCCAAATTATAAGATTGAAGAAGGAAGAATCTTGTTTAATGGAAAGGATATTACAGAGATGCAAGCAGATGAGAGAGCGAAGCTCGGCCTCTTCTTGAGTTTTCAATATCCACATGAAGTTAACGGAGTGAGTATGGCAAATTTTTTGCGCACAGCTTTAAATTCAAAGTTGCAAGCAGCTGGCAAAGAGAAGACTAATGTTTTTGAGTTCAAGAAGTTACTGAATGAGAAACTTGAGTTTCTTAAAATTCCAAAGGAGTTTGCAGAGCGTTATGTTAACGAAGGTTTTAGCGGAGGGGAAAAGAAAAGAGCAGAGATTTTGCAACTTGCTGTTTTGAAGCCGGAGATTGCAATCTTGGATGAAACTGATTCTGGGTTGGACATAGATGCGCTAA
>CAYICV010000010.1:5430-9390 GCA_964362035.1 Candidatus Woesearchaeota archaeon
ATCTCGGTGTGCTTATCATAACACATTATCAAAGAATCCTAAATTATATAAAGCCTGATCGTGTGCATATCATGATTGATGGAAAGATTGTTAAGAGTGGCTCTTCGCAGCTTGCTGAGGAGTTAGAAGCTAAGGGGTATGAAGAGTTTGTTGATAAAACTAATAAAACTAAGGGGAATAAATAATAAATAAAATGCAAGAAAATGGAACAAGGAAAATTTCCGCATAAGTTGCCAGTATTGCCTCATGGCTACGATGCATTAGAACCTTATATAGATGCAAGAACTATGGAAATTCATCACATAAAACATCATCAGACTTATGTGGATAAGTTAAATGCAGCTTTAGAAGGCTATGATGAGCTGAAGAAGAAGAGTGTTAAGGGGTTATTGCGAGACCTCAACAGCATTCCAGAAAAAATTAGAACTGCCGTTCGCAATCATGGTGGAGGCCATGCAAATCATTCATTTTGGTGGCCAACTTTGAAGAAAGGCACTCAGCCAAGCGGAGAAATTTTGAAAGCAATTGAAACAAAATTCAGCAGCTTTAATAAATTTAAGGAGGATTTCACAGCAGCAGCTGTTAACTTATTCGGCAGCGGATGGGCATGGCTTGTTCTTAGCAATGATAACAGCAAGCTCGAAATTTTGCAAACTTCAAATCAAGATTCGCCTTTGACTTTAGGAAAAGTTCCAGTGCTAGGCATTGATGTTTGGGAGCATGCTTATTACTTAAAGTATCAGAATAGAAGAGCCGAATATGTTGCAGCATTTTGGAATGTTGTGAATTGGAAACAAGTTAATGAAACTTTTGTTAATGCTAAAAAGGCTAAGGAGGAATAATAAAAATGAGAGAAGATGTTCATCAAAGCTATGAAGAATTAGAAAACAATTCTCCGTTAAGTACAACTCTAACATCAATTCTTAGACTGAGAGGTCATGCAGGCATAAATTTAAGAGCTAATATTCCAAATGATACTGCAGATAAATCTGGAAATTTATATAGATTCTATAATATAAGAACCTGCACCCCTAAAAATTTCTTTAAATTGCGTTTGGAAGATCGTACAGTTGTGGCAAAGGATGGAAGACGAGCATTGATTAAAGCAGCTCAGAAAATAGACCTGCCGCTACATGGCACTTTAGAAGTAGTTATTTATCAAGGTAGCTTTTTGCGTTACATGTTAAGCAACGCATTTAATAAGAGTTCAAGAGAAGTTCTAGAATTTCATGCGTAAAATGGAAAAGGGACTTAAGAAACAAGAAAAAGCAAAAGAAACCCTCATAACAAAAGACATGACAATTGCTTCAGTTGTAGAAACATATCCTGAAATCATTCCAGCTCTGCTTGAGACAGGAGTGAGCTGCATAGGATGCCATGTAAGTGTTATTGAAACTCTTGAGCAGGGGCTGAGCGGACATGGTGGTTATAGTGAGAAGCAGATAGAAGAGATTGTTGAGATGCTGAATAAGCTTGTGGGGCTTGAGAGGGGAGATAAGTAAACATTTTAAAGCTATTTCTTCTTATTACGCTAAAATGGCATTTCCAAATTTTGTAAAGAAAGTTAGTGACTTTGAGTGGGAAATTCCAATAAGCTATAAGAAAGGCATGAAAGTGCCAGCAAAGATCATTGCAAGCGAGAAACTTGTTAAAGAGATGGATGAGCAAGTTTATGAGCAGATAACAAATGTTGCAACGCTTCCTGGCATCTTAAGATATGCGTATTGCATGGCTGACGGCCATAGCGGCTACGGTTTTCCAATCGGTGGAGTTGCTGCCTTTGATTTAGAAGAAGGCGTAATTTCACCTGGTGGAGTAGGCTATGACATTAATTGTGGCATGCGCCTTGTCTTAACAAATTTAACCTACAAAGATGTTAAGCCAAAGTTGAAAGAGCTTGTTGATGAGCTTTTTAGAAAAGTGCCTGCAGGAGTTGGAAGCAAAGGATTTGTTAAATTAACGCCTGCAGAATTCAAAAAAGCTGTTGAGCTCGGTACTGAGTGGTGTATTGCAAAAGGTTATGGATGGAAAGAAGATTTAGAGCGCACTGAAGAAAACGGAAGGATGAAAGGCGCAGATACTTCAAAAATCAGCGAGAGAGCTGTGCAGCGAGGCTTGAATCAAATTGGCACTCTTGGCTCTGGCAATCATTATCTTGAAATTCAACATGTTAAGGAAGAAAATATAATTGACAAGGCACTTGCCAAAAAATTTGGAATCTTTCCTGAGCAAATTGTTGTGATGTTCCATTGTGGAAGCAGAGGCTTTGGGCATCAAGTTGCAACTGATTACATAACTTTATTTTTGAAAAATTTAGATAGGTATGGCATTAAACTGCTTGACCAAGAGCTTGCATGCGCACCTTTCAACAGCAAAGAAGGGCAGGATTATTATACAGCGATGCAATGTGGCATTAACATGAGCTTCGCAAATAGACAAGTTATCCTTCATCGCATAAGAGAAGTTTTCTCCTCAGTTTTTAAGAAAGATGCTGAAGCTCTTGGCTTGCACATGCTTTATGATGTTGCGCATAATACAGCTAAGAAAGAGACTTACACTATAAATGGAAAGAAGATGGAAGTGCTTGTACATCGCAAAGGTGCTACACGCGCATTCGGGCCTGGGAGAGAAGAAGTGCCTAAGCTTTATCGAGAAGTAGGCCAGCCAGTGATAATTGGAGGAAGCATGGAAACTGGAAGTTACTTGCTTGTTGGCACGAAGAAGGCAGAAGAGGAAACTTTTGCGAGCACTGCGCATGGCAGCGGCAGAACAATGAGCAGAACAAGAGCAAGAAAATTATGGAGAGGTGATAAGCTTCAGAAAGAAATGGAGCAGAGAGGAATTTATGTTAAAACAGTTAGCTTCCCAGGCTTAGCAGAAGAGGCAGGAGCTGCGTATAAGGATATTGATGAAGTCATTGATGCAACTGCAAAAGCCGGCATCTCAAAAAAAGTTGTGCGCTTCTTGCCTATTGGGAATGTTAAGGGGTAAGGAAAAAGTATTTAAATTTTTATTAATTCTAAAACAACATGGCAATGCTAACCCTAGATGAATTATTCGTATCTCATTTTGAGATAGGAGTATCCGCTTTAGAAAGAATTAGAGAGTTAACTAATAAAAATATTGGCATCGATCGTTTAGATATACACCTAACCAAACGTGACCATAGTTATGTATTCTCCCCATTTGTCGCGTCCTTTGAGTTGGTAGAAGACAGAACACGCATCTATGATGTGACTAGTAGTCCCGCGCATCCTGTCCACCTATTTGATATACCACATCTTGGGAGACGTCATCTTGAAATTGCAGAAAAACCAAATTTGGAACACAAATATAGCATTGGGCTATGCGGAGAAGTAATTTCGCCCGAAGAAGTTTTAAAAAGGTATCAAGAAGCAATCACCCAGATTAAAGAAACTTTTTCTGATTACGATTTTTCTGATTACGATTACGGGATTGTTAAGGAAAGATAAAGGCGCAAGCAACTTTAAGGGTTAACCTTTAAATACAAACTCTATTTCTCAAAATTATGGAAATAAAAACAGAAGGCAAAACACCAATCAACATCATTACAGGCTACTTGGGAGTAGGCAAGACTACGCTGCTTCACAAAATACTTGCAGACACAAACAAAAAAATTGCAATCCTTATGAATGAGTTCGGAGAGATTGCAATTGATGCCGCAGTTGTTAAAGGCAAGGCAGTTGATATTGCAGAGCTCGAAGGCGGTTGTGCGTGCTGCTCTCTTCAAGGCGAATTTGAAGAAGCAATCCGAGAAATTTTGCAACGAGTTGAGCCAGATGCCATCGTAGTCGAAACTACAGGAGTTGCAGAGCCTGATACAATAGTAATTGATGTCCAAGAGAATCTGCCAGAAGTTAAACTTGATTCTGTTATATGCATAGTTGATTGTGATGCCATGTCAAGATTTCCTGCTATCGGCTATACTGGCAGAATTCA
>CAYICV010000011.1:0-9375 GCA_964362035.1 Candidatus Woesearchaeota archaeon
TTATAGTCAATTTCCCTCTTAATTTTAACTGGGAGATGATTATAGACTTGCACATCAACCCTCTTATTAACATTTCCAGCAATTCTTTTTCTGAATAGTGTTGCAGCTTTTAAGCTTATCATATCAAATTTTACTGCAATATCTATGTCTGATTGAAATGTTAACTTATTTTCAGTAGCAGAGCCGAACAAGATTACTTCTTTGATTTTTTTAAATAGCATATCAGTCAATATTATTCCCTTAGCTTCTTCGATCATCTTTCTAATTTCAGCTCCCTTTTTTAGGCCAAACTCTTCCTCAAATCTCGCAGCTTTTCTAATAAATTCAAGCTTCGCTCTAATATCTCTAGAAAGCCTGTTTTTTTCTGATTGCGTTAAATTTACCCCTAACAGCTGCTTTTCTATTATTTTTAACTCTCTCTTACCAAATACTTTCCTAGCATTTTCATTTTCCTTTAAAAATTTCAAGATTGACATTTTAAAATAACCTTTATTTAGGTTATTATAACTAGAATAACGGTTATATATAAGGCTTTCGGTTTATTTCTCTTTCTCAGCACCCACACCAACAAGAATAAAAGAGGCAAGCAGCGCTTCTAGCTGCAGAAATTCATCGCTTCCTTCAACAATGCGGAATTCAATTTCTCCAACCTTCTCTGTCAGCGCCACCTTAGCTGCATCTGAGATCTTAAGATTCCAAATTTCCTTTTGGATTGCTTTAACTATATCCAAGCCAGAAAGGCCATTTTGTAGCATTACATTAAGCAAGAGGTTGCGAGCATCTATGAATTTTCCTTGCATTGCAGCATCAAGCACTTTATCTATATCTTTAGGATTTGCTTCTGCACAGATATCATAAATAAGCTTTTCATCAATCTTCTTGCTGACACTTGCAGAAGCCTGCAGGATGTTAATAACTCTTCTGCAATCTCCTTCGCTTACATTGTAGAGCGCATCTATTGCTTTATCACTTATCTGCAATCCTTCAGATTTTGCAATGCTCTTTAAAATTTCCATAATTTCCTCTTTACCCAGCGCCTTAAATCTGAAAACGCTACATCTACTCTGTATTGGATCAATTATCTTGCTGCTGTAATTGCAGCTTAAAATGAATCTGCAAGTTGCAGTGAAATTTTCCATTGTTCTTCTCAGCGCTTGCTGAGCTTCTCTTGTTAAAGCATCACTCTCATCAAGAAAGAGAATTTTGAAAGGAACTTTTCCAATAGCTTTTGTGCGAGCAAAATTCTTCACAGCGCCTCTGATTGTATCAATCCCTCTCGTATCTGAGGCATTTAGCTCGAGATAGTTCTCTCTCCATTTCTCTCCGAAAAGCTGCTTTGCAATAACAATCGCAAGACTACTTTTGCCCGTGCCTGCAGGGCCTGTGAATAGAAGATGAGGCATATTCTTCTGCTTAACAAAAGCCTCTGTGCGTGCAACCATCTCTCTCTGCCCCTTTACTCCAACAAAATCAGAAGGCCTATACTTTTCAGTCCAGATTGTGGTCTCCATTTTTACGTTATATTAAGCCATACAATTAGTTAAGCTCAGTTTTATTTAAGCTTAGTTAAGCCTACAATTCCTGGTAATTTCTGGCAAATATCTTAAATGGTTTTGAATTGCTTTTAGCTGCTTAACCCTCTAATCAGAAACTAAAAGTTTATAAAAATGTTTCCTCTTCCTTTTAAAAGCAAAAGAGGATGAAAAAGCAAATTATCAGGGTTTTGCTACTTGCAGTTGTAGTTGTTGCAGCTGTTATGCTATTATCTACTACTTCAACTTTACTTGGAAAGATTGTTAGCCAAGTTACAACTCAATCCTTGGCAGGAGAGGCAGTAAAAGCTCAGCCAGGCGTAAAAGGAGTCGTTGAAGGTAGAACAGAATTTACAGAAACTAGCTGCAGTGGTGGCTATTGCAGCACTGTTATCTATTTAGGCCCTCAATTCTTTTATAATGGCTCAGGCTATGATCATGTTGCTCCTACAATTACTTCTTCTTCGCTTGAAGGATATGATTATGAAGTTGCCAAAGCGCCTTACAAAGCATACTTTAAGAAAAATCTTTCTGAGCCTAATGCAATAAATTTCTCACGCCAGGATGCTAACCTGAAGTTTAGGCCTTATCGTATGAGATATGTCAGCAAGCTTAATCATATGCAGCAAATTGGTTTGAGCAGTCCTACAGGAGTAAAAGTTACTGACACAACAATAACTTATGAAAATGCCTTTGGCGAAGGCATTGATTTAGTTTATGAAGCGCTTCCAGTGCAGCTCAAAGAAAAGATTATTATAAGGAGTATTTCAGCATTATTTACTCCTGACAGCAGAATTTTGCAAAATAAGCCTGAAATGGAGATAGAATTCTTCTTGGAAACAAATTCAGATGTTTTCTTTGAGGATAAGAAATGGGACAAACAAAGCAAAAATGCAACTAATGAGAGTATAAGATTTGAGATGAGGCAGAAGGGCAAAGGAGGCTCCTTTGATTTCAGAGAGCCAATTGCTAAGAATGCAAAGAATCAAACAATAGAGCTTGGCTATGAATTAAAGCAGAGCGGAGCAGGAGATTTTGTCATTGTAAAAGTGCCTTACTCTTGGATTAATGCCTCAGCAGCAGCTTCAGCATTTCCAATTGAGATTGACCCTATCTTACAGGTGGATGCTTTAGAGGATGTGCAATTAACAATTTGTGATACTGCTGCTCTTTGTAATCCAACAATTGATTCTGATAGATTAGCTATTCTCAAATTTAACCTTTCTTCCATTCCATCAGGGTCAACAATCACCTTTGCGGAGCTAACATTAAACAAATCCACAGATGCAGGGGCTTACACATCTCACATCATGTTCGCCTACAACAGCAGCAACCAATCATGGCAGGAAGGTGAGGGAGGTAAAATTCTTTATCAGAGCATACTCACAAGCCCAGCATCTATTGGAGGAGGATTTGTTGTCAATAACACAAACGTAACAGCAGCGGAAGGAAGATATTACTGGAATGTAACTCAATCTGTGATAGATGCTTTTGGCGGTGGAGCGAGAAATATAACTTTCAGGATTAATACAACACTTATAACTACTGGAGCAGCTACGCATTATGCTAATAATTCAGCAACAGCAACAACGCTTGTAGTTGGCGACACAGCAGGAGCAAGCACAGCAACATTCGGCAGCGCTGAAAGCACGCTTACAAATGCAGTTCCTTATCTTAATGTGACTTATACCTCTTCGGCTTTTCCAATATTCGAATTTATCTCTCCAACTCCAAATAATGGCACAAACCAAAGCTCAACAACTGTTTACATAAATGCAACAGTTGTAGATGCTACAAATAATATAGGCAGCTGCTATCTTTCATGGGCAGCTGTTGGAGCGGTCTTTACAAATAACAGCATGACAAAAACAGCAAATGCAGGCAGCAATACTAATGTAACATGCAACTACACACAAGGCAGCCTTTCAGATGGTACTTACATCTACAAGATTATTGCCAATAACAGCCTTAGCGATGGTAATCAAACAGGCGTCTTTCAAGTAACGATTGATACAGATGCTCCAGACTTCTATAACATAAGCATTCCTTTATGCTGCAACAATTACACTAACAACTCCTTCCTGGAGTTTAATATAACAGTTCTTGAGGCTAACACCAGTATTAGCACTGTCTGGATTAACTTCAATGGAACTAATTATTCTTCAAGAGCAGGAGAAGTTTATAGCAAAAGTGTAAGCTTATGGTATTTCAATATAAGCTTAGTAAGTTTGTTAGAATATACAAACTACTCTTTTATTTGGCATGCAAACGACACAGCAAACAGCATTAATCAAACAATTGCGCAGAACTTCACAACACCAAGAAAAGTAAAAAGCCCTATATTGCAAGTAGGAGCTATTGAAGATAAGGACATGTCTGTTTGTGACATTGGAGGAGGAACGGGAGAAATAGGCTGCGCTGCAGGCGGCGGAAATGACAGATTAGCATTCTTAAAATTCAATCTTACTTCAATTCCATCAGGAATCACTATAACTTATGCTGAGCTTTCCCTTAACAAATCATCTAATTCATCAGATTATAGCACCCATGCTATGTTTGCTTACAACAGCAGCAATATTACATGGCAGGAAGGTGAGGGAGGTAAAATTCTTTATCAGAGCATTCTAACAAGCCCAGCATCTATTGGAGGAGGATTTGTTGTTAATAGTTCAAACGTAACAGCAGTTAATGGAAGATATTACTGGAATGTCACTCAATCTGTTATAGATGCTTTTGGTGCAAGTGCGAGGAACATAACTTTTAGGATTAATACAACTATGGCAATCAGCACTACAGCAAATAATTATAACAATTACTCTGGCACCGCAACAACTTTAACAGTAGGCGATACAGGAGCAGCAAGCACAGCAACTTTTGGGAGCGATGAATCTACTTTAACAAATGCAGCTCCTACTCTTAATGTTACATACTCTGATGTCCTTGCACCTTATGCAGAATTCATAGCACCAACCCCAAGCAATGCAACAACCCAGACAAATGGAACGGTTTACATTAATTTGACTGTATTAGACAATAGCTTAGTCAATGATGTCCATTCTTGCATCCTCTCCTGGCAGCAAGGAACAGCAGTAGCAAGCAATCTAACAATGACAAAGTCTGCCTTTAGCACTAATGTAACATGCAATTACACACAGAGTGGCTTGGCAGATGCAAATTATACTTACAAAGTTCAGATGAATGACTCAGCAGGCAATTTCAATCAGACAAATGTTCTGCAAGTAACAGTAATTTCTGATATTGCTCCGCCAGTAATAGAATTTATCTCAGCCACTCCAGCTAATGCAACTAATCAAAGTTCAACAACTGTTTTTATAAACACAACAGTTGTAGATGCCTCTTCCAATGTTGGCAGCTGCTATCTTTCATGGGCAGCTGTTGGAGCGGTCTTTACAAATAACAGCATGACAAAAACAGCAAATGCAGGCAGCAATACTAATGTAACATGCAACTTCACGCAAGGCAGCCTTTCAGATGGCAACTACATTTACAAAATAATAGCTAATGATACAATTCCAAATGGAAATCAGACAAATGTTCAGCAAGTGACAATTGATAGCATTGCGCCTTTCGTTGATTATGTTGGCTTAACAGTTGCGAACGGCACAAATGTAAGTGTTAATTATGTCTATATAAATGCTACAGGAAGCGATGCAACAACAGGAGTGGTTAATCTCACATTCATCTTAGTTAATATAACCTCTGGGTTAACAACAGAACTAAACAGAACTTTCTTTACAGGCATAAATACATCATTTAATTTCACTTCCCTCAGCGATGGCACTTACTTGTACAATGTAACTGCAAGCGATTATCTTGGCAATAAAAACACAACAGCAAGAAGAACAATTATCGTTGATGCATCAGCTCCTAGTGTTGCATTCACAACTCTGACAAGAGCTAATAACACAAACAGCTCATCAAATTCAATCTTAATTAACGTGAGCGCAGCAGATGCAAATCCAGCAAATCTAACTTTTGTTTTAGTTAACACTTCAACAACAAGTCCTGAGGTTAATAGAACAACAATTCAAATAACAACAGCTAGCAATTACTCTTTCAATTTCACAGGCTTTGCAGATGGCAGATATTACTTTAATGTTACTCTTACAGATATTGCTGGTAGCAAGGCCTTCACCAACACAAGAACAGTGCTTATTGATACAGTAGCGCCAACCATAACGCTTCTCTCCCCTGGAAACAATTCTAATCATTCAACAAATTCATTTAGAATGATATTCAATGTAACAGATGCAAATGATGTGAGAAATGCCACACTTGCAATTAATTCCCCTACAGGAGGGATTGTCAGATTTAATTTCACAATAACAAAAGATGGAAATCAAACTTTTGAGGAAATAACTTTGGAAAATGGCGATAGCACTTGGTATGTTAATGTTACAGACACTTCAGATAATATTGCAACGAGCGGGACTTTCAAAATGAGAGTTGAATTCCCTGAGACAGAGGGCGGCGGCGGCAAAGGCGGTGGCGGAGGAGGCGGAGGCGGAACTGGAACAACTTGTACTATAGGAGACAGAAGATGCTCTGGAAGCGGAACAGGAGTAGAACAATGCTTTGGCACATACTGGCAGACAATAGAGCTTTGCGCTTCTCCAGACACTTGTCAAATTGTTGCTGGCACTCCACAATGCACTTGCATTCCTTCATATAGCTGCGCAGAATGGAGCACTTGCATTGCTGGCACGCAAACAAGAACTTGTAGTGACATACTATGTGGAACTGTAGCTACAACAGAAAGCAGAGAATGTACAGTTACTCCAACTGCTCCAGCTCCTGCAGCAGGCGGCGGTGGCGGAGGATGCACTCCAAATTGGCAATGCGGCGAATGGGAAGAATGCAAAGTTAAGTATGACATAGATACGATACTCTCAGGCAATATTGTAACATTAGGCAAGCAAACAAGAACATGCACAGATGTAAAAGCATGCACCTTTGAAACAACAAGAATAGAAGAGCAGGAATGCACTAAGCGCTCAATCCTGCTCACAAAAGAAGAAGCATGTTTTGTAAATCATACATTAATCCTAGATGCAGACTCTGGCAATATTGTTGCAAGAATAAGAGCAATCTTTACAGGCAAACCAAGAGTTGACATTGACATTGGTGATATACTAAAGCCAGCAGCAGAGCAGAAGTATTGTTGGTATTGTTCTAATGGAATAAAGGATTATGATGAAGAAGGAATTGATTGCGGGGGAAAGAGCTGCCCTTCATGCACATTTGCAGTGCAGATAACAAAAGCTCAGCCAAAGAAAGATTACTCCCTCATCTTATACTGGGTATTAATTATTTGGCTTGCGTTAATTGCTCTATTCTTAATCTGGCTTGAATCAAGAAATATCATTAGAGGATACTTGCATGCAAAGTTAAATGCAGTTGAGGCCCTAATCAAGAATAAGAGATATGATAAAGCAATGCAAGAATTCTATCATTTAAAGAAAAAATATAGATTTGAAAGCTTCAAGGATAAGAAGCTTCTTGAGAAACATCATCATGTTGCAAGCACATTGCTGCAGCATAAAGCAAAGCATCTTGAGAGACTTGGAAGAAAAGGAGAGGCTACTGATGCGAGAGAGAAGGCGAAAAGATTGAGATGAAGGGTTAAGAGTTAGGGGAGGGGAAAGTAAGTAAGGTTCTGTCACTTATCCCTCTAGTTCATACTCTCGGACGTGGTACACCAAAACAACAAGATTTATAAATAAACGAAAGTTATACTTTTTAGTAACTTTGGTTTATTGTTAAAATGGTTGAAATACCTTTGATCTTGAAGTTAAAGAAACAATCTCATAAGGAGATAGCCGGAGCTCAAGACATAGTTGTCAAGGAACTTTACAAGGTATTTGACAAAGCAGTTCTACATGGAGGAACTGTTATATGGCGTTGTTACGATGGAAATAGATTTTCAGAGGATATTGACGTTTATATTCCTAGAGATGAAAAAAGAATTAACCATTTTTTCAAAAGTCTTGAAGAGAAAGGATTTGTTGTGAAAAAGAAAAAGATAGGCGAGAATAGCTTATTTTCAAATTTAGAATTAAATAGGACTATTGTTAGATTCGAGGCGTTATTCAAAAGTTTCAAGAGGGGTTCTCTTCGTGAATATAAAACATCTGATGGCAATTTGATCACAATTTATACCTTAACTCCAGAGGAACTCGCAAAGGAAAAAATTAATGCTTATCTCAAAAGGCAAAAAATAAGAGATTTATACGATGTTTTCTTTTTATTAAGATATATAAGTGATAAAAAGGCAATTTCTATAGAACTAAAAAATTTAATTAGAGAATTTAAAAAACCAGTTGATGAAAAAGAGCTGAAAGTTTTAATCATAGAAGGCATTGTTCCATCCACGGAAAAAATCTTGGAGTACATAAAAAGATTTTAAGCTGGAAATAAAATGGGAAAAGAGAAATATCTTAGAGTAATAAAGGACTTGTTCATGAAAAGCCCAGTTGTTGATGCTAATTCTATAGGAAGAATTGTTAAAAGTAAGAAAAAAGTAAAGCAATATGACAAGCAATTGATAAGAAACCTTATCTCAAAAGACCAAATTAAGAGACTGACTAAAGGTTTCTATACAATGCATGAAGACCCTTCCTTAGCGGTCTTCTGTGTAAAGCCTGCTTATCTTGGCCTGCAAGATGCTTTAAGCATACATAATTTGTGGGAGCAAGAGACAATTCCAATAATAATCACTTCAAGAAGAGTTAGACAGGGCATACGCAAAATTTTAGGAGCCAATGTTTTAATTAGAAGAATTTCTAAGAAATATCTTTTTGGTTTTGAGTATATTAAACAAGGAGATTTTTATTATCCTGTTTCTGATATAGAAAAAACTTTCATCGACATGATTTACTTCAAACAAAAAATTAGTGAGGATTTGCTGAAGAATTTCAAAAAAAGTGTGAATGAGAAGAAATTGAGGGGATATCTTAAAGTTTATCCAGAAGGAGTAAGGAAAAATTCTATTTTTGTTAGGTAGCGCGTCTTGTGAAGCATCCGCTGCGAGAGAGAAAGCAAAAAAGTTGAAAGGGTAGATGTGAAGGTGAGTGAGAACTCAGGTTATTTCTTTCCTGTCATGACATAAACTTTCTGCACCTTAAAACTCTTGTAAATTCCTTCTAAGATGTCGGTTCCTGCATAGCCCGAAAGTAGGCTCAACCTAGGATCAAAATCAAAAATTATTCCTGTGAAGACTCCGATTATGACTGAAATCAGCAGAGTGATAAACCAATAACTCCAAATTATTCTCCTTCTTAGAGAGAGTGCTTTCAGCAAGCCAACAACTCCCCTTGTTATTCCACCAATTCCTCCAAGGATTCCTGCAATGATTAAATCGTATGGCATTTTACTCTCCTATTTATTTTTGTTGCATGCATAAAATGATATCCACGCCAATGACTATGAAATGGTTTGTCATCCCCTTCGAAGCATTGCTCTCTCCAAACTGTTTTCATTTTTTACCATTAATCATTCAATTTTTAGCGCGAGATTTCTTTTTCTTATAATAAGGTGCAACCCTGCTAAAATATTCGATGAATGGATCTGCTTTATCTCCAGCAGGCATGCCTCCAACCTTTCTCATTCTTGACATGACAGCACTTCTTCTCAAAATATCCTCTATTAGCTCGCTTACAGAGAGGAATTCCCTCTTCGCTCTCCTTTCAAGCTCGTTTAGGACTGCAGAATCTATTTCTACCCGCACTTTGATTTTTGACATTTTGATGCTCTTAGCACGTCTTGCATACTAACATCTGCTTTTATGCGTTCTATGCGTTTTATACATTTTATGCGCTTTTAC
>CAYICV010000012.1:0-9320 GCA_964362035.1 Candidatus Woesearchaeota archaeon
CTAAATTACTAACCGGTTTCTGTTGAGAAAGTTAAAGAGATTCTTAAATTAAGAGAAATCTTAAAAGAGAATTATGTACCATACGAAGACCGGCCTTCTATTGCACAGGTAATAACGTGTTTAAGAGAAGAAGCTAACAAATTTAAGAAGTTAAGTAAGGAAGCAATTTCTCTAGCAGAAGATCTCGAAACCAAGTTAAACGAATAAGTCTTATTTATAAATTTAAGGAAGATACTGCAAAATAGCTCTGAAATCTTCCTTTCCTTTTGGCTGATTAATTGCATAAGTGCAAACTTCCTGTAATTTAGGGTCTCCATTAAAAGCAACGCTTAATCCAACGGCTTTTGCCAGAGTAATATCATTCTTCCCGTCTCCTACAAAGGCGCATTGATCTTTTTTTAAACCATGCTCATTCATGATTAACTTCATAAAATCTATCTTGCCCCCATAATCTGCAGGCATTAAATTCCAATGCAGAAGCTTTCCATTTCTATCCCAAAAATACTCACAAGCAGCAATTGCGTGATCTATCTTTAAGTCTCTCTGAGCTCTATCAGCTTGAGCTTTAAATCCGCCACTTATTAAAGCAGTTTTATAGCCTCGCCTCTTCAGCTCTCTGAAAGTTTCTTTAACTCCTTTATAATATTCTACAGAATTTAAAATTTCTTCAAAAAAACTTTTATTTAAGCCAAACTTTTGATGAATTCTTATAGTATCTTCCATCCATTCTACATAGCCTTTGTAGTATTGCTTTCCTCCTTTTCTTCGACTCTCATCCCATTTTCTCTTAGTTTCATTTTCTTCAATTAAAGCTTTTTCTCCTAAACGTTCAGCAATCAGCGTCCACGCACTTGGAGCAGTATGTCCACTACCATATTCATAAAGATTCCTAAAAATAGTCCCTTCCATATCAAAGAATATTAAATTAACTTTATCTTCTAACATTTTCTTCTTTGGCATTTTATTTTTGATATTTTCTTAAATCTAATTTTGCATCTCTTGGTCCAAACATTCCTGGAAGCATTTTGTTAATGCTACTTTTCTTGTATTTACCATTAGAAGTAGCCATTATAATCTCAACATCCTTTTGTGCAACTTGCGAAAATTCACTTATGTACTGCAAACAAGCTCCACACGGCTTTACTGGCGTTTTAGCTTTTGTGACTATTGCAATAGCTTCAAAATTGTATTCTCCATGTGCAACTGCATGGTCAATAGCACTTCTTTCAGCACAAGTTCCTAGGCCTGAGATAACACTTTCAATATTACAGCCTTGATACATATTCCCTTTGGATGTTAAAACTGCTGCGCCAACTGGAAAGTTACTTCTTGGCGCATAGGCATTGTTCATCCCTTCTATTGCCTTGCCTATAAGTTTCTTTATTTTATCTTCTAACATTTTCTTTCTCTTCCTTCGCGATTTTCCTTTAGCCTTCATTTCACTACACAAATTTCTTTATAAATTTAATTCTCTCTTTTACATGCATGGCAGGCACTTTTATTGTTTTATAATTTAGTCCCTTATAAGTCTTTTTTATTAGCTCTTGCATTTTCTCCGCAACATATTTTGGCTCCATTCTTATGTAATCTTTTTCATACTTTATCGGCTCTAAAATAAAAATTTTCTCGTATTTTGCCCTCTCTTTTCTACTCTCATCCAACAGATTTTTTGGCAAAGGAGTTTTTGATATTTTATAGTAAATTGTGCCATCAGGAATGCCTCTATCCATGAAAATTACATCTTTACCTAGCCTCTCAGCTTTCTCAACAGCCTCTTTCTCTAATCTTATTTGCAGCTCCAAAATCTTCTGTTGTCTTTCATTAACATCCCCTTTCCATGTGTGCGCTTTGCCCTTTTTCTTAATTTCTTGCTCGATTACTATTCTTGCCGCCTCTCTGGCCGTTAAAAATTCTTTACTTAATGCCTTAATTGTTGTACTCTTTCCTGTCCCAGGCCCACCTGTTATAACATATTTTTTAACTTTCATTTTTATAAAAAAACAAAAATTATAAGCCTAAACTTTCAATAATCTTCTTCTTATCAAATTCTTCAAATGCAGAATAACGCTGGCCAGTTCCTAAATAAATTATTGGCTTCTTCGTCACATAACTCACACTAACAGCAGCCCCACCCTTTTCATCGACATCTGCCTTAGTGAGGATTATTGCATCTATTCCAACTTTCTCTGAAAATTCCTTTGCTTGCTCAACTGCATCATTGCCTACTATTGCCTCTCCAACAAAAATTCTCATGTCAGGCTTAGCCACTCTGCAGATTTTTTTCATCTCTTCCATTAAATTAACATTAGAATGCATTCTTCCCGCTGTATCTACGAGAACCGCTTTTATCCCTGTTGCCTTTGCATGTGCAATAGCATCAAATGCAACTGCTGCTGGATCAGCGCCATATTTATGCTTAATTAGCTCAACTTTTAGCTTATCAGCATGCTCTTGCAGCTGCTCGATTGACGCCGCTCTAAAAGTATCGGAGGCTGCAAGCACGCAGCTTAGCTTCTTTTCGAGCAGCAGATGTGCAAGCTTCGCAATGCTCGTTGTTTTTCCAGAGCCATTAATACCAAAGAAGACAATAACGTAAGGCTCTTTTTTCTTTTTTATCTCAGCAATCAAGTCAAAAGGCTCGAGCATAATTTTCTCAAGAGTTTCTTTCAGTGTTTTTCTGATTTCTTTCTCAACCTCTTTTCTGCTTACACTCTTGCCAACAAGTTCCTTCTTCAACTCATCGCGAATCTTTTCTATCGCTTCGAGAGCAACATTATTTTCAAGCAAAACTCTTTCAAGCTCCCAAAAAACTTTCTCAAATTCGGCCTCGCTTATCTCAACCTTAGTTATTTTGCTTTTTATCCTTTCAATTAAGCTCTTCTTCTCCTTCTCTGCAATTTCTCCAGCCTTAGCCTTCTCCTCAACTCCCTCAATCTCTTCCTTAACTTCTTCTTTCGCCTTCTCTTCCTTTTCCTTCACTATATTAGTGATTGCAGAAACCGCTTTCTTCAATCCATCTTTTAGAAACTTGAACATGCTTTTTCTACTCTTTACACTCTTATAAATTTTATTTCAAACTAAAAGCTTATAAATTACAGGCTTTTAATTACTTTAGGCTTAAGATTATATTGATAAGTAAATTAAATTTCTTTGAAAATGGTTACATACCCTGAAATCTTTGAGATGCTAAGAAGAGAAAAATATTCTGAAAAGCTCCAAGAATTAGGAAAAAATTTCCTTGAGGATGTTGCGCTTTATTTAAGTGAGAAAAAAGCATTGCTTGAAAGAGAGCGCCAAGAAAGGCCTAAATTTTTTGATGAAACTGTTGAAAAGACAAAAAAGCAATTGGAGAATGCAAAGGCAATGTTGAGAGAGCTATTTACGATTAGAGAAAGAAAGATAGTAGAACTAGCTTTAGTTGCGTCAAAGACCGGCATAAGCAAAGGTGAAATGAAAACAATGCTAGATAGTGAAAGAGGGCTGTTCGAAGCTGTTCTCAAGAAAATCCAAGAGTGCGAGGAAAACCTTATAACTATTATAGAAGGCATACAAAAGATTGAAGACGAAAATCTTTTAGTGAAATTTACTGAGCCAGTTGAAAAGTTTGTTGATTTGAATGGAAATGAAGTAGGGCCATTCAAAGAGAAGGATGTTGTAAATTTGCCTAAGAAGCTTGCGGAAACTTTAATAAAAGTAAATAAAGCAGAAATTCTGGCAACATAGAGAAAATAAGAAAGGATAAGATAAAATGAAATTGAAATCATCTGTAAGAAGATATTGTCCGTATTGCAGAAAGCATACACAGCAAAAAGTCTCTCAGATTAAAGCTGGAGGCAAGAGAGGAAGCTTGAAGAAAGGCTCTCTTATTAGAGCAAAAAAACGCGGCTTAGCAAGAGGGACAGGCAATCTTGGAAAATATGGAAGCAAGCCCGCAGTAAGCTCATTCAAGAGGACAGTAAAAAGTAGCAAGAAGATCAGCTTGCTTTTCACATGCTCTGTATGCGGAAAGAAATCGATGAGCGAAATTTCCCACAGAATTAAGAAAGTTGAGATAAAATAAATCAAAGCCAAGAGCAAAAAGCACAAAAACACAAAGCACAAAAGCAAGAAAACCAAAACACAAAGTCGAGAGCAAGAAAAACTTAATTTCCACCAATAAAAATGCAAGAAATAAACCCCAAAAGTAAATTTTTGAAAGTTAGATGCAAATGCAAGAACGAGCAGATAATCTATGGCAAGGCATCTGCTAAAGTTAAATGCTTAATCTGCGGCAAAACTCTTGCAGAATCAGCTGGAGGCAAAATAAAAGTCAAGGCAAGAATCCTAGAAGTGTTGTAGCTGCTTTAACTGCTTTAGTATATAAAAATTGAAAGAATGGAGAAAACGGAGAAATCTAAAAAATTCCCAGATGAGGAAGAAATTGTTATTTGCATAGTCACAAAAATATTCCCTACTACTATCTTTTGCTCACTTGAAGAATACGGCAAGGAAGGGGTGATTCCAATAAGCGAAATTGCTCCAGGGAGAATTAGGAACATTAGAGATTACGTTAAAGAAGGCAAACGCGTTGTTTGTAAAGTTCTAGGAGTAGACGAAGAAAAAGGCCACATAACACTTTCTTTACGAAGAGTCACACTGAAAGGGAGAAAAGAAAAGTTGGGGGAGTATGAAAAAGAGAAAAATTCTCAAACTATACTGAAGATATTTTTTGAAAGAACTAAAGTGAAAATTGAACCTGAAGTTATTGATGATGTTAATAAAAAGTATTCCTCTTTATTTGATTTTTTCCTTAAGGTATTGGAAGACAAAGACAAACTTTCAGAATTAAAATTAAAAAAGGGAGCAGATGAACTTTACATCCTTATAAAAGAAAGAATTAAGCCAAAAAAGGTTAACATTAGTCTAACACTCGAATTTAAAACTTATCTTCCAGACGGGATAGAAAAGATAAAAAAAATTCTATCTACTAATAAAGCCAACTTGAAGTATATAAGTGCGCCTTACTATAAGATTGAAGTGGAAGGAGAAGATGCAAAAAACACCGAGAAAGCTCTTCGTGCCGAGGTTGAGAGGATTATAAAGGCTTTTAAAGAGTTCGGAGAGGCTAAGATAAAAGAATAAGAACATGAACAAGAATAAGAAGGAAAGAGAAATAAAAAATGATGAAATGCAATAATTGTGGTAACTATACACTTAAAGCGAGCTGCAAAGCTTGCGAGCAGGCAACAGAAAGGGTAGGATACAAATTTAAGTTAAAATTTTTAAATGAGAAAAGGTTAAATAGATTAGACAATTAATTAGATAAAGATAAAACGGAAAAAATGGAAAAAAGAAAAAAGGCCAGAAAAGAATCTAAAGGATATAAAGAACCCAATGGTGTTAAAATAGAAGGCATCAAGAAACCAACGATTGTTGTAGGATTGCCAGGAATAGGAAATGTTGGGAAGATAGTTACAGATTACGTGATAGAACAGTTAAAGGCAAAAGAGATCGGAAAATTTTACATTGATACGCCTCCAATGGTGTTTCCAACCTATGAAAGTGTAGAGTTTCCATCTGTAAAGGTTTATTCCGCAGAGCAGAAAGGGCTTAACTTTATTTTTATCGCAGGGGACTATCAGCCAAGAGAAGCTAAATGTTTTGAATTTTGCTCTTCCCTGCTTGAAATCTTCAAAAAAACAAGTGGCAAGGAAATAATAATCCTTGGAGGTGCTTCCCTCCCTAAAATTAATGTTAGTCCTTCAATTTATGCAATTGCCAGCAATGCCGGAATTATCCAAAAGTATAAGAAACTTGAGCCGGAGATAAAATTAGCTCATGGCAATTTAGGACCTATTGTTGGCGTTGCAGGAGTTTTGCTTGGCATGGCAAAAGATGCAGGCGTAAATGCAGTGGCATTCTTAACAGAAACAACAGAAAGAGAGTACTTTAATGCCAACAGCGTTAAGAAAGCGTTGCTATTATTAAACAAACTTACAGGAATAGATGTTGATACAAAGAAATTTGATGCAAGAATGAAGAAGATAAATGCAGAGATAACAGCTCTTAGAACTTTCATTACAGCCGAGCCGGAAGAGAGAGGCTTGGAAGGCGTAGATTTTCCTTTTGGAGAGCATGAAGGTAAGCGCGAAGGCGATGAGAAGGTTGGTTATATTGGTTGAATTGGAATTGGTTAAAACAGAAACAACTTCTGCTGCTCACTCTCCATAATTATTTCTCCATATTTGCCATCATAGCCTGGCTTAATCTTTATCTTTCCCTCTCTGTTTTTTATAATTAGCTCTGCAATTTTTGTGTCAATCTTAGCGAGCTGTGCAAGAGGGGCATTAAGTAAAATGTTAAATTCATTTCCGAATTCTGCAATGAATTTATCGTAAATTCCCCACGCCTTCTTAGACGCCAGAGAAGTTTCATAAACGAAGGCAATTAATTCGTGCAACGGAATTAATTTATAAAAAGGCTTTGCATCCTCAGGCTTATATCCCTCTTTTTCTTTTGCAATTTCCTCTACCCTGTATTCAACTCCTATAGTCATCGGTTTCTTGCAAACAGGGCAGATGCCTTTTAATTTCTTAGTTTCTTCTGGTGGGCAAGAAAACCTGCAATTTCTGTGCCCATCCCAATGATATTTCCCGTATTCGGGAGGAGTTTCAATTGTTGCCTTAATTCCATTTCCTATTCTTATAGCACTAATCAAAGAATCATAGCTCAATTCTTTCGAATCAAAAATAACAGCCTCTCTCCCCAAACGCCAAGGCCAAAAACTATGAGCATCGCTGAAACTTACAATATTAACTTTCTCTTTAAATCTCCATAGCATTGAAGGGTCAGCGCTCATCCCACTTTCAATAGCGTGTATATGTTTAGCCACAGATCCAAGACACTCTTGCAGAGAATCAAATCCGCTATCGCTGCCATAAAGCCCAAACCAGGGGGTCATGCAATGCGCAGGGATTATCTCAATTTTGTCTTCTATCTGTTTTAAATCAGCAACTAACTGTGCACAGCTTAATCCAAAGATGGGCCTTCCGTCATAATCAAGTCTTCCCATACTCCCTAAATACTTAATTATTTCATCGGCAACTTTTGTGTTTGGCGCAAAAATAAGCAAATGAATTGCTCTTTTCTTTCCACCTTGAGAAAACATCAGACTAACTTCTGTCTGCCAGACAAATGGAAATCCTGTCCTGCTCCATAAAATTCCCTTGTCATCTTCTTTCAGCTTTTCCTTAATTTCTTTATTCCAAACGGGATGCTGAAAATCTCCTGTTCCTAACAAATTTAATCCCTTAACCTTAGCATATCCCTCTAAGTTCTCAAGAGTTATGCCCTTACTAGTTGCCCGAGCAAAACGTGAGTGAATCTGCAAGTCAGCAATTATTTCCATTTAAGCGAAAGGGAATTAAGATTAATAAATTTATTCAAATTTATTTGCCTCTTCATAATATTTTTAAAATTCGGTTGCAAGCTTTTAACATGGTTAAAAGCTTAATCGCAGGCATCGATCCAGGTACTACTGTTGGCTTTGCTTTATTTGATTTTAATGGCCTCTTAATTTTTTCTGGAGCAAGGAAAAATTTTGGCCTTTCCCCCTTGATCAAGCTTCTTAGTAAACATGGAAAAATTGAATATGTCGCTTGCGATACTTCGATTCCGCAAAACTTTATATTAAAATTTTCAGCCAAAGTTAATTCTAAGATACTTAACCCTAAAAGAGATTTAACGCTTCGCAAAAAGAGAGCCATTATTAAAAATTATTCTGATGTGCTGTATGAGAAAATTAAGGGCAAGCATGAGCTCGCAGCAGTTGCATCAGCAATTTTCGCGTTTAAAAAAATAAGGGTATCTGAAAGGAAACTTTCCCTTTGAAGAGGAAAAGTTTTTATAGCCCTCTTACAAGTAATTTTCATGGCAGACGCAAATTTGCTCGTTACATACGACCCTGCGCACCCAGGTAAGGCTAAAGAGGAAGTTGAGAATAACTTAAAAACAATTGCAGCAAAAGCAGAATTTCTTAAAAGCGGTGTTGATGGTCTCTTCCAACTGAAAGCAGTAAAACCAAAAGAAGTTGTTAAGAAGTTAATTGCATTATGCAAGAAGAAGCCAAAAAGCTTTGAAGTTACTTTCCATTATGTGCCAATAGACGAATGGGTTAAAGCAGATGTTAAGGCAATGCAGAAAGTTACAGAAAAACTTGGCAAGCAGATTAAGCCAGCAGAGAAATGGAAATTGAATCTTAATAAGAGAAAATTCGAGGTTGATACTAGAGAGCTCATTACTAAACTAACAGAGCCAATTGAGAGGCCTAAAGTTGATTTAAGTAATCCCGATATGATTGTGCAAGTTGAAATTGTCGGCAAGCAAGCAGGCATCTCTCTGCTCGCAAAAGATGAATTGCTTGAAGTGAGCAAGATAAAGGGGTAAGGGTTAATAAGATAGAATTTTAAGACAAAGTTTTAAAAGTAATTAACCTTATAAGAAAAAATATATAAAGTTTTTGGCTTTAATGTGAACATGAAAATTAGAAAAGAAATACTATTGTTTATTGTAGTAGCACTTGTGCCCTTTATATTAGCAGCAAGTGTTGGAAAGGAGAAGCCTTATGCAATTTATTCTGGAAATGCATTTCTTAAGGCTACTGTTGAAGTAAGGCATGAATTTCCAGGAGTTTTTACTGCTAATTTAAATGAAAACCAGGTGAAAGCATTTAAGGCATTAGGCTTACAAGTAGAAGAAGTTCCTATTTGGGAGCCTTTAGATAAAGGAGGTATACCAAATCCTAGTGCAAAACCTCCAGCAACTAGAACCTGTTCCCCCTCTGATCAAACACCTTGGGGAATTGAAAAAATTTACAATAATTCTGCTATTAATGCAACTTCTGGAGGAGCTGGCGTAGATGTAGCAGTTCTTGACACAGGAGCTAAGAAAGATCATCTAGACTTAAAGAATAGAGTAAAGCAATGCAAAGATTTTACTGGCAGCGGTGAGCCAACAAATTCATGCAAAGATAATAATGGACATGGCACTCATGTTGCTGGCACAATTGCAGCAGATGCTGGAAGTGATAAAAAAGGAGTTTTTGGAGTTGCTCCAGAAGCAAATTTATTTATTTACAGAGTTTGCAGTAACTTCTGCTTTACAGATGACATTGCAGCAGCAATTGATTTTGCAGGAAAGAATGGGGCAGAGATCGTAAGCATGAGTCTTGGAGGCGATACCGAAAGCTCTCTTGTAAGAGATGCAATAAAGAGAAATCCTCATTTGCTTTTTGTTGCAGCAGCAGGCAATGATGGGCCTGATTTAGGCACAATTGATTATCC